>CAZERV010000039.1:5202-15747 GCA_964514815.1 uncultured Spirochaetaceae bacterium
CAAATATATTCTGGTGGACTTTTGCTTTTAGAACTTCGGCTGCGGCTGTAAGCCGGCAGGTGCCCACGGGGTAGCGTAGATGCCCGCTAGGGTACCGCAGGCCGGAGGTGCCCGAAGGGGGGGGGCGGCCCGCAGGCGTCTTCGTGCCCACGGGGTAGTGCTGCGATGGGTTTGTAGACTTGAAGCAAAACTCAGATTCCATTAAACTTTGGACATTCAATCGATTCCATTAGTCCATTGCGGCCGACGTCCGCAATGGACTAAAATGTTGTAGAAAAAACAGCATTTTTAAGGATTATTAGCATAAAGGAGTTACAAATGAAAGTACGGATTGACGATGATCTTTGCACAGGCTGCGGGCTATGTTCGGACAGTGTACCCGATGTATTCAAGATGGGTGACGATATCGCCGAAGTGATCTCTCCGGATGTGCCGGCAAACCTGGAAAGCACCGTTCAGGAAGCGGTTGATGATTGTCCGGCTGAATCAATCCTCGTGGAATAACCTTTTTACTGTCATCACTTTATACCCGGCCGGATACGGTCGGGTTTTTTCTTGCCCGGAAATGCCGCCTCACATCAAAGCCTTCAAAGCTTACATCTTGACACGAAGCCTTTTTTTTGTAATTTTATGATTATCGGTGAAAGTCTTGTTTGCGATGGGATAAGAAGCCGGTACAGATAGTCTTTATCAGGGCCCATAGCTCAGTTGGTTAGAGCGGCGGACTCATAATCCGTTGGTCCGGGGTTCAAGTCCCTGTGGGCCCAATTATAAGGCAGCTCAAACCTAACCGGGAACTTTACCCCGGTTAAGAGCCATCTCTACGGGTTGGTCCCTAAGCATATTCAGGGCGTTCATCCATTTATACGATGATGTCCTTCCATCAATAAAATGGAAACTGTACAGCATATCCCGGCAGAAAAACTCCAGTATTTCTTTATTCTGGACATTGACTCCTATGACCTCGTCCAGGGGGAAGATGATTTTCTCTCTGTTCAAATCTTTAAACTCTGCCCGATCATGGTATAAAGCCAGTCTGCCGAAGCGAAACCTCCTCAAGGGATTGCGCTTGTATCCTGTCCAGAGCCAGACCTGCTTATCGTGGAAGAGAACTCCCCCGGCTTGTTTTCCTTTTCTTTCCGCCAGAAAGCTTCTTAGATAAGATAGCTGCCAGAGGTTCCACTCCCGGACCGTTTCGAAATAAAATTTCTCCGATCTCTTTTCAAGAAATCCGTATCTGTTGTAGTAGGTCGTATATCCGCAGCCGGTGCAGAAAAACCTGTTCCGGCGAGACCTCAAAATCCCGATAGACCGGCAGTGGGGGCAAATAAACAGGGTCAATTCCAGGTATTCGGCCCGGCTCTTTCCCTCAAAGGGAATCATAGACTTTTTCTGGTATTCGTATTCGTCATATTCCAGCAGATGGGTCGCTTTCTGATAAATCTTGTCTACCGAAAGAGACCCGATCTCCCTGGCCGTGAAACCGAGTTCGAAAGAAATGCGTACTCTTCCTATTCGCCTCCTTCTCGTCCAGCGGGGAAGGGAGAGATAGGCCCCTTTTAACAGGGTAACTATCACCGGAATTTTCAAGACTTTTATCAATTTAGCCGTGGAATAAAGCAGGGGAAGGGTATGTCCGTCCCAGCTCCGCATTCCTTCCGGAAATATTCCTATTACTCCCCCTCTCTGCTTGATGTGAAAGATGTTTTTCACTGTCTCGAAATCGGAGACGAATTTGGTCTTGGGAATCGCTCCTACCAATTGAAGCAGGTGTTTAAAAGCCGGATTCTTGAAATGGGCGTCGGAGGTCACGTAGTATACCGGTTCCGGAACATAGGTGCTGATAAAGAAGGGGTCCCAGAAATTAACGTGGTTGGGCAAAATGATATACGGAGGAGAGATTTTCTTAAAAATGTGCAGGTTTTCGCCGTCTACCTGGTACCGGGTAAGCATAAATTTCCCCAGTGTCCCCTGCAGCAACTTGTTGAACTTCCTGTTATAGTTAAGCCTTCTTTTTTTCCCGAACAATTTTTCTCCTCTCCCGCTCTCCCAGCCCCTCAGCATTAATACCCACCTTCCCGGGCCGCCTGAATCTACGCAAAGGCCTGGCGATCAGAACCAGCAAATACACGGCGCCGGCCAAAATGATTACCGCGGCTCCAGTGGGCAGGTCATAATGATAGCTCACGCCAAGCCCACCGGTCATATAGAAGGCATTTAATAAAACGGCGATCAGCATGGTCTGCCATAAACGCTTGGAAAGATAAGCGGCCGTAGCCGCCGGCAGGGTTAATAGGGCGATTACCATAACGATCCCGACCACTTGCACCAGCATCACTACGGTAAGCGCAGCGAGGCAGAGAAGCAATATATAGTACACCTCCACCCTGATTCCCCGCAGCCGGGCGAATTCCTCGTCAAAGCATACCGCCTCCAGTTTATTATAGAATAATAAACTCACCACGATAATCAATAGATCGAGCCCGGCAATCATTAAAAGGTCCGTCTTTCGGACCATGAGAATATTGCCGAACAGGTAGCTCATGAGGTCCTCATTGTAGCCGCTTGTCCTGGCAATAAATAATATTCCGATCGCCATTCCGATGGCCCAGACGGCGCTCAAAACAGTATCCTCCCGCTGTTTCCCATAGAGGGTGACCAACCCGATAATGATCGCCGCCAAAAGAGCCGCAAAAACAGCGCCGTGGATAGGAGTTATGAATTCGAAGCCGAGCTCCCTCTGTAGATAACGGGCCGCTCCCATTCCCCCTAAAGTGGAATGGGCGATGGCACCGGCAATATAACTGATTCTCCGCACGGTTATGAAACTGCCCACCACGCCGCAGGCAATAGAGGCCAGGAGGCCGGTAAAAAACGCATATTGAAGGAAAGAGAAAGCCCCGACATCCCTCAAGAATTCAGTCATCTTCCTCTCCCCCGGCTGCATTGACCTCGTGGCGGACCAGGGCCATATCCCCGCCGTAAAGATCGCTTATTATCCTTCCGTCCAGTCTGCAGGTCGGATGCACCTGAACCGTCCGATTCAGGCAGATAACCTTGGTCACGAACTTCGATACAAAGCCGACATCGTGGGTTGCCATGATAATGGTCAGCTCCCTGCTCAATCTCTGTAAAAGCGCGAACAACCTCTGCTGAGTGCTGCGGTCCACATTCGAGGTCGGCTCGTCTAAAAGAAGCAGCCGGGGAGAAGAGGCCAGGGCACGGGCGAGCAGAACTCGCTGCCGCTCCCCGCCAGACAAATCGGAAAAAGCCCTGTTATGCAGATCCAGGAGATCGACTTCCTTTAAAGCGGCACAGGCCGCTTCCCGGTCGGTCTTGCGGTAGGCTCCGGCCCGGACCCGATCCAGGCGGCCCATAAGGACGACGTCCCGCACGGCCACGGGAAACTGTAGATCGAAGTTCGTATACTGGGGCACGTAACCGATGAGACGGCGCGTCTTCTCCGGCGGTTGTCCGAAAACCCGGACCTTACCCCGATCCGGTTTCAGCAGTCCTAAGATGAGCCTCAGGAGAGTCGTTTTCCCACCGCCGTTCGGCCCGATAACGGACACAAACTCACCGGGAGAAACAGCCAGATCGACCCCGGCAAGCGCCGGCTCAAGATCGTAGGCAAAGCTCACGTTTTCCAGCCGGACTACGGATTCATTTTCCATGAACGCCTCTCCTCCATTATTTTAACGCTGTTCTAGCGCTGTTTTAAGGCCCCGGCGATCTTCCGGGCCATCTCTTCCAGGTTCCGCAGGTAATCTCCGGATAAAGGATCGAGCGTTTCCACTCTCCCTCCTACGGCCTCGGCGACGGCCAGGGCACCTACCCCTGAGAATTGGGGCTGCACAAAGATCACTTTGACACCTCTCTCGCGGGCCAGCTCAATAAAGCGCGCCAGTTGCCGGGCGCTCGGCTCGGTGCCGCCCATCTCCACAGCCACCTGTTTTAATCCGTAAACATCGGTGAAATAGCCGTAGGCAGGGTGAAAGACAAACAGTTCCTTTCCCTTAAATGGGGAGAGCAGGGCTTGAATGCGCCGGTGAAAAGCATCCAGTTCTTCGGCAAAGGCGGTATAATTCGCCATATATTCCCTTTCCCCTTCCGGATCGACGCTGATCAATGTGTCCCGGATGGTTTCAGCCTGTCGCTTTACCAGTACCGGGCTGAGCCAGATATGAGGATCGAGGCCGTCTCCTTGGGAAGAATGTTCCCCATAGCCCTCTAAGGCCCTGAGGCTGATTCCTTCCCTGGTATCGACTATATCCAGGTTTTTCAGGATGCTTTCGATTTTTGGGAGAAGCGCATTTTCAAAACCCACCCCGATTCGAAAAAAGACCCGGGCCCCGGCCAGACGGGCCATCTGTCTCGGCGTCGGCTCATAGGTGGCCGGGCTGTGACCAGGCTGGACCAACGCCTCCGTTTCAACCCGGCGCCCTCCTATTCGATCGACAAAATAGGCCTGAGGCAGGATACTGACAAAGACCTTCATCTTCTTTTCCTCCCCGGCCTCTCTTTGCCCGCCGGCTTCGGCGTCAGGCAGCCGGCCAAATACCACAGAGATTAACAGGACAGGTATTAAAAGACCCGGCTGTTTAAGATGTTTAAGAATGTTTAAAAAGCTCCTCCCCATGACCGGCTTCAGCCTACCCCCGTTTTGACTTTATTTCAATCTATCCGGCCCGGGTTCCGCCCGGGCGTAAAATTTTTGAATATCCATAAATAAATACTGTTTTAATGAGCATTTTGCGTTATTCTATTGGTAAGCAAATACTCTCGAGGAGGAATTTTTTATGAAAAAAGTCCTGTTTATTCTATTGATTGCCCTGCCGGTCATCGCCTCAGCAGAGGTTCCTGACAGCGTCTGGAGCTCCCTGCTGGACCGGGAGATAATCATTACTAAAATCGACGGCAGCAAAGTCCAGGGCACCCTGATCGGGGTGGAAGAGGAAGCCGTAACGGTCATGAAGGATGACGGGAGAATAGTGGCGGTGATTAAAAGCACCGCGGCCGACGTCCGGGTCGTCACAGGGGGGGAAACGCCGGCGGCTCCCCCAACTGCGGCCCCCACAATCGTTGAGGAAGACCGGGACCGGCCCGTGGGTAGTTATTACTTCCTGGCCAATCCGCTGGGCTTTTTGCAGTTCGGCCCCGTCATTGAGCTGGGCATCCAGGCTATGCCCGAGACCATGATAGGCGCCCATGTGCGCTTTGCCGGTCTCGGCCTTTTAACTCAGCTTATCGCTGAGGGACTGGGCAGCACCCTCTCTCCCATATCTATCGCTCCGGGTATCAGTATCGTCCGCCTGTTCCGGTTGGGCAATTCGCCCGACCGCTTCTATGTCGGTTCCACCATCGATTTTCAAATGAACTGGACTTCGGGCGACCAGGGCACAATCGATGAATGGACGGGAAACGACGCCATGATCGTGATCATGTCGAACTTCGGCTACCGCTGGCGCTTTCCTTCCAGGTTCTTCCTCAATGTCGGCGCGTTCGCCGGGGCCGGCATATGGCTATGGGACGAGTGGTCTTATATATTAAACCCCGCAGTGATTTTTGAGGAACCCACCGGTACCGGCTTTGCCTGGGGGTTGGAGCTTTCCCTGGGCTGGGAATTGGGCGGCCCTTAAACCATCTCAGGGGATGAGCAGGACCTTTCCGCTCGTCTTCCGCCCTGCCAGCAGCCGGTGCGCTTCGGGAGCCTCGGAAAGCTCAAAGGTCCGCTCAACGCGGAGCCTGAGCTCTCCGGAGGCGACCCAGCCCAGGACCTCGTCAGCATGCTTTTCCAGGCCGGCCCGGTCTGCGATATAGTGAAATAGCGACGGCCTGGTCAGGAACAAAGAGCCCTTCGCGCCTAAAACGGCGGGATCGAAACCGTCGATCTTGCCGCTGGACTGCCCGAAAGAAACCAGGTAGCCCATCGGCGCCAGGCAGTTCAGGCTCTTCTCAAAGGTAGTCTTACCCACCGAGTCGTAGACCACGTTAACTCCCTTGCCGGCGGTCAGGGTCTTGATCTCTTTTTCAAAGTCTTTCTCGGTATAAAGAATAACCTCATCCGCCCCCGCTTCTCTGGCCAGCTCCGCTTTTTGCTTTGTGGAGACAGTGCCAAAAACCCGCGCTCCGAGCCGCCTGGCGATCTGAACGAGCAGGAGCCCCACGCCTCCGGCAGCCGCGTGGACCAGGGCGGTATCTCCCGCCTTAATCGGATAAGTGCTATGAGTGAGATAATGAGCCGTCATCCCCTGCAGCATGGCCGCTGCGCCCTGCTTGAAGTCAATATTATCCGGGATTTTTACGACCCGGTCCGCCGGGACCAGCGAGTATTCCGCATAAGTCCCCGCGACTCCCGCATAGGCCACCCGGTCGCCTTTCCGGACTTCAGAAACATTTCCCCCGATCTCTTCCACGGTGCCGGAGCCTTCCAAACCCAAAACATAGGGGAGGCTGACCTGGTAAAGCCCGGTGCGCTGGTAGATATCGATAAAATTGACTCCGATCGCTCCCTGTTTAACCAGGACCTGGCCTTTTCCGGGGACCGGCACCGGGGCCTCCTCATATTGCATCACCTCGGGCCCGCCATGTTCGTAAATCTTAATTACTTTCATTTTTCCCGCCTTTCCTAATTGATCTTAATAAATAATAGGCCAGGCGCCCTGGAAAGTCAAAAGAACCGAGTATTGCTCTTCTGCCCGATTATCTGTACGGTCGTGAAATGCGAAACCGGGCCGGCTCGATCAGACTTGCAACCGCGGGCGCCTTCTTTGCCTTCTTCCTTTTCGCCTTCACGGATAACCTGAAAGGACCTACCCTCCCGGTCCTCCTTCCCGATCTAGGTTTCAGCTACTTCCAGGGAGGCACGATTCTCCTCGGCGCCTACCTGGGATTTCTCCTGGCTACTATCCTGACCGGCGCCCTCGCGGATATCGCCGGGAAAAAAGCGGTCATGCTCGTGGCCGGGGCGGCCCTTTTTTCCGGAATCGCCGCATACGGCGGCTCAAGCTCATTTTGGGCCTTGACTGCAGCCCTGGCTGTCTTCGGCCTGGGACTTGGGTCCCTGGAAGTTGGATCAAATACTATTATAGTCGACCTCCACCGCAAGAATAAAGGAAAATATCTCAATTTATTGGCCTTCTTTCACGGGGCCGGCTCCATGGCGGCCCCCCTCTATGTGGGACAGCTCCTGGCCGCCGGGTTTTCCTGGCGCCGGGTTTATCACCTGAGCCTGCTTGCGGTGGTACTCCTGCCCGTCTACTTCGGCCTGTTTAAATACCCGGGAGGAAACGATTCGAACAGCAGCCGTATCGACTTCAGGGCCCTGGGAAGATCGGCCTTTACCAGGAAAATGGTCTCCTTCTATCTTCTCATCAGCGCCTACGTGGCGGCCGAGATAGGTATGGCCTCCTGGCTGGTGGAATTCCTCCAGAAAGCCAAATCCCAATCCATTTTTGAAAGCTCCCTGTTTCTCTCTCTCTTCTTTGCCGGCATTACGGCAGGCCGCTTACTGGGAAGCTTACTGGTGGATAGAGTGGGCTTTCTCAAGATAATGCGCTACGCCTCCCCGGCGGCAATTATTAGCGTCTCCCTGGGAACATTCGGTCCTCCCGCGCTGGCCATTTTCCTGCCCCTGACCGGGTTTTTCTTCTCCATCGTATTTCCGACGGCCACGGCCGCGGTCTCGAATCTCCACCGGGAAAATATGGGCTCGCTCATCGGCCTGGAGTCCGGCGCGATCCCGGCCTTCTGACTCATCATGTATCTGGCGCTTTACTACCGCGGTTCTAAGACAAATTGAGAATAGAATACCTGTTCAAAGCCAATAGGATGGAGTTCAGTCCTTTAGCCATAATCCAGATGAATGTACACGAATATTGGAGCTACTGCAAGGAAGTGCCATCTTTAATGCATTCCGGACAGAATTATTCACTCACCCACCGCGGGACGTACTCATTTTGAGGCTGAATTATCCGTGGGATAGGTGTGGAAGGCCTACATCTCGTACCATGTGCGGGGGAACGACTTGTGCGGAAATGGGCATACGTCCCATTTTCTTGCGGATGTTCTTCAAGAATCGCACCATACCGAAAGCCCGTGATTTCGCCTGGTAGAGGGCTAAACGGTTCAATGCCCTTTGAGAGGCAAAGCCTTTTTCAGGTAGGGCCTGATGCAACAGCAGTGCCATATCCAGCAGGATCCCAAGTTCATCCGGGTTTCCAACGGAATCTGTTTTGATTTGATGCCATACTTTATTTAACTCAGGCGGGTAGAAAGCAAGATAATAGGCATGCTCCAGTTTTTCGCGGGGAGTCATTATATTTCCTCATTCCAAATTTTCATATCCACCTTCAAATCCTCGAGATTATCTAGAACTATCGGATCGCGATTGAAAGGGGGAGCAAGGGTTTTGGCGGCTGCTTCGATTTCAGAAAAATCTATCTTACGTTGAAAGCACAAGTACTGAATGTCGCTCCGATCGATTTCATCATACCTGATCAGCTTGGAAGCTATCAATTGAGCAGGGGAGACCGTTTTAATGGTGAGCTTCCTACCCTGCCACAACAACATCTCGGTTTCCGGATTCGGTTTGGGCAGACATAGCCTTAGCTGGGAAATCCATTCTATATGATCCGACGAGTAATTTTCATCAGGATCAAGCGGCAGCCCGGCAAGAGCTGCTGCCTGCCGTACATCTCCAATATCCGCCTGTGAGTATGGCCCGGCAACATCAATATCTAAGCTGATCCGGTCCGGTTCATTCAGGAGTATGAAAGCGGCGCTCCCGTAAACATAGAGCCTGGTATCATGCTTGAGCGCATTGTCGATACGCTCAAGGTAAGACAAGAGTTCAGGCTTGTTCATACCCGGACAGTATAGCCGCCCTCCGGTACCACTGCAACACCGCCAGAGAGTAGCGGCGGCGGCCGTCTTCTGCCTCATCATCTATCCGGAGCTATCCTACCGCGGTTTTAGGTCCGGAACGTGAAGAATTTCTCGCGGTTTGCTGCCGTTAGCCGGGCCGACTATCCCCCGGGCCTCCATCTCCTCTACAATCCGGGCCGCCCGGTTGTAGCCGATCTTGAGCCTTCGCTGCAGATAAGAAGCCGAGGCCTTGCCGGCAGCCAGGACGATCTCCAGGGCTTTATCCATGAGCGGATCGTCGGATGATTCTCCGTAATAGTTCTCTTCCTCCTCATCGTAGAAGATCTCATCATCCAGGTAATCCGGCTCCCCCAGGCTCCTGGCATGGGAGGTAATCGCTTCCACCTCGTCTTCGGAAAGAAAGGCTCCCTGGATTCTGACCGGGACCGGATCCCAGGCCGCAGAGAAGAGCATATCCCCCTTCCCCAGCAGCTTTTCCGCGCCTACGGAGTCGATAATTATACGGGAATCGAACTTGCCGGCCACCATAAAAGCAATTCTTGAGGGTATGTTGGCCTTGATCAGGCCGGTGATCACATCTATGGAGGGTCTCTGGGTGGCCAGGACCAGGTGGATTCCCACCGCCCTGGCCATGGCCGCCAGGCGGGCCAGGGTGGCTTCCATCTCTTTTCCGGTTAAAGACATTAAATCGGCAAACTCATCGATCAGAACCACCCAATAGGGCATATTCGAGATGGTCACCTTCTCCTTTGCCGCCTTACGATTATAAGAGTGAATATCTCTCACCCCCAGCGAATCGAGGAGTGAATAGCGCTTTTCCATCTCATTGAGACAGTACTGCAGGGCCTGGAAGGCTTTCTTCGGGTTCGTGACCACAGGGGTAAGCAGGTGGGGAATATCGTTGTAAATTTTAAGCTCCACAATCTTGGGATCGATCAGGAGGAAACGCACCTCTGCGGGTGATTTCTTATAAAGAATGGAGCAGATGATCGAATTGACACAGACGGATTTCCCGGACCCGGTGGCCCCGGCAATCAGGAGGTGAGGGGTTTGGGTCAGATCGACGATCTGGGCCTCTCCGGTGATATCCTTTCCGAGAGCAATCGGGATCTCCATCTTGCTTCTTTGAAAATCCTGGAGAGTCACCATTTCTTTAAAAGAAACGATGGCCCGTTTTTTATTGGGAACCTCTATCCCTACCGCGTGTTTCCCGGGAATGGGCGCTACAATTCTTACCCTGGAAGCGGCCAGGCGGAGGGCGATATTGTCGGCCAGGTTTACGATCCGGGAGATTTTCACTCCCGGGGCGGGCAGGATTTCGAACATGGCTATCACGGGGCCCTTGCGGATGCCGGTTACCTCGGCGCTGATCTTAAACTCTTCCAGGGTCTTCATCAGGACCCCGGCGGAGCGCCTGGTCTCCTCATCAATTTCCCAATACCTGCCGTCCGCATAGTCCTTTAAAAGGCCCTGGACCGGAAAAACATATTCTTTTGGAAATTGAGCACTTTTAAGACCGGCCTCTTCAGGACGGACTTCCGCAAGCCCGATCTCTTCAGGACCGGCGACGTCAATTCCGGCCTCCTCGAGCTCCTCCTCTTCATGTCCGGCGACGTCAATTCCGGCCTCCTCGAGCTCCTCCTCTTCATGTCCGGCGAC
>CAZERV010000039.1:15847-22450 GCA_964514815.1 uncultured Spirochaetaceae bacterium
GTCCGGCGACGTCAATTCCGGCCTCCTCGAGCTCCTCCTCTTCATGTCCGGCGACGTCAATTCCGGCCTCCTCGAGCTCCTCCTCTTCATGTCCGGCGACTTCGGGTTCGATGCTTCCGGGAGCGGCCCCGGGGCTTTCCGCCTCTTCGGCCCCAGATCCTGCCCGGCCTCTGGCCTGGTCGGGGCGGGACAGTTTTAAGATAAATAGAACTTCAAAAGCAGCCAGCAAAAGCAGAAGAAGACAGGCCGGGATTCTCCCGAAGGAATTAACGAACAGCTCCGAAAGGGGCGAAGCCGGGAATCTGTCACTCAGGAGTACCCTCTGAAAAAGACTGACCGTGATAAACGGGAGGATAAACAGGTTCAGGATGATGATGTTTCTCCTGATAAAGGTCCTGGCCGCCAGGAAATAGGAAATCGCGAAGAGATAAATGGGTACGAAAAAGGAAGCACCAAGAAAGCTCGAAAAAAGGAAGGCCCCGGCCAGGCCGGAGACACTTTCCCGACCTGAAAGATGGACTCCCAGGGAGAGCAGGAGCAGGATTCCAAAGATGGAAATTATTACGGCAAACAAATAAGCAGGCTTAAAGAGCTGCTGTTTCAAAAGACCCTCCTAAGAATGGTTATCGGAAGAACGGGCTTAATGCTGAAAAGATGCAGGCATTAAACGAGGAAGAAAGTCAAGATCCCCAGGGGGATCAGATAGAAACTGAAGAGAAACAGCTTCCCGCGGCGAATAATTTTTAAAAGCAGGAGCAGGGAGAGGAACCCTACCAGAAAGGAGGAGACAATTCCGGTACCCAGAACCAGGGGCCCGGCTGCATTGAGTAGTGTTCCCGCTTCATTCAGCTTAAGTATCAGGGCCCCCAGGATGGCCGGAATCGCAATCAAGAAGGAAAACTCACCCGCCTTCTCCCTGTCCAAACCGCATAGCAGGGCCGCAGAGATGGTAATTCCGGCGCGGGAGATCCCGGGCAGGACGCCCAGTCCCTGGGCAAACCCTATAATCAGGGCGCCCCGGAGACCCAGTTGAAGATAGCTCCCGGCACCTTGCCTGAAGGCGGATAAGATCAGGAAAATCGCGGTAACCCCAAAAAGGACCGAAACGATCTTAAGATTGGCGCTCAAGCCTTCTTCCAGGCCGGAAATTAAGAAACCGATTCCCCCGGTAACTACCGTGGCCGGCAGTATCAACAGGACCAGTTTGAGATTCTCCCTGTCTTCAGGATCTAATAGTTGAAAATTACGGGCCCGGAAAAAGTTAAAGAGAGCGCGAAATATGAAGGCGATTTTAGACCGGAATACGATAATCACGACTATCAAAGTCGAGATATGGAGCAAGATGTCGTATAAGATCGGTATTCCCGTTACCTTCAGAAAACGGCGCATCATCAGAAGGTGGCCGGAGCTCGATACAGGCAAGAATTCGGTTACTCCCTGAACGATACCTAAAATAATCGAGTCCAGATAATCCATGTTCAAAACCTTTCAGCGTGTAGAAGTGAGCCCGGGATAAAAGAGAAATACCGTCTCCCCGGGTGTTTTTTCCTCGTAAAGATAGCCGTAATATACGCTTGAGACAAGTATCTTCCGGACATAACCCCGGGTTTCCCGGTAGGGAATGCTCTCTACCAGCAGATCCACCGGCAGATCGGGAAAGCGCTTTTCCCAGCCGCGCACCCGGGATAAGCCGGCATTGTAGGCCATCAGGGCCCTGGGAATATCTTCCAGCCTCCCCAGCAGCTTAGACAGGTGCCGGGACCCGAGCTCCAGATTCAAATGGGGATCCTTTAAGCTCATTTCCGGCTCTTCCATTTTTAGTCGGCGGGCCACATCCCGGGCCGTTTCCGGCATGAGCTGGGTAAGCCCCACTGCCCCGGCTGCAGACACTATCTCCGGATCGAAATGGCTCTCCTCCCTGATCAGGGCATAGAAAAGGGACCGCGGAATGTTTTCCTTCCCGGCCAGATCCTCGATCTTGGCCGAAAACCCGCGCGGGTAGAGAAGCTGAAACTCCCGGAGATCCGGCCGGCTCCTTTTCCGACCCAGGTAGATGTTCATCAGTCTTATTGACTCCAGGAAATGCCCCTGGCGCTGCAATTCCTGGGCCGCCTTTTTGATAAATTTCTCATTCACCTGCCCCCGGAGGGCAAGGATTCTCTCATACCCCAGATCGGGAAGCCCGAAATCAAAAAATCCCCAGAGGTAACGCTCATAGCCGCTAAAATCTTCACTGCCTGATGATCCTCCGCTGCCGGCAGAACCTTCATTCCCGGAAAAAACCTGAACTTCGGCATCCTCTTCCGGGGCTGCGCCGGAAGCTTCCGAAAACAACTGACCCGGGAATGAATCATCGGCGAGGAAGGCCGAGGAAAGAAAGGCATAATAGCCCCCTGGATTCTTGCGCTTAGATTCGGCAAAGAGAGCTTCCGGACTCAAGAGCTCCTCACCGGCGGTCAATAACCCCAGGGTAGAAAGCCTTCCGAGCAGATAGGCCAATCGCGACAAAATGCCGTCCGGACCGGTGCCGTTTAAGATCCGGTACATCTGGAGAAGGAAGTCCCAGTTTTTTCCTGCCGCCGCCTCGCTAATCTCCCGCTCTAAAATATCGGAAAAATAGGCGGGCTCCACCCACCTGTCCGCCAGTCTTTCCAGCTCTCGCAAAAAAACTCGCCTTTCTTCCAGCAGATCCAGATAAAACCAGGCGGCCCTATCCCTCTGGCCGGGGTCCTCGGTTTCCCTGATTACCCGGTTAAGGAGACCCAAAGCCTTGGTTTTTTCCTTTTCCTTTCTGTACAGCCTACCCGCCAGCTCCAGCGCATAAAGGTGTTCGGCCCGGGGAAGCTTTTCCGCAAGACCCAGGAGGTATTCAGCCCCGGGGTGCAGGTTCCCTGTCTTAAAATAGGCATCGGCCAGTTCCTCCAAAATCAGGGAAACCGGAAGCCTGTAAGAGCCGATGGCCGGCAGGGTTTTTGCCAGCGTGTTTTCCAGGATAGCCGCAGCTTCTTCGGCCTTTCCCATATACAAAAGCGCTTTGGCCAGAAAAAAAGAGTACTCATCCTCGGAAAACTCTTTATACCTCTCCTCGAGCTCCAGGAAAGATAAGGCCCTAACCTGGGCCGCTCCGCTCCGGTGATTCAGAAACAAGGAGGAAAACAAGTCCTGCCAGCCGGGGAGACCCAACCTGTAGCTTGAAACCGCCTGAAACAGCCGTAATTCCTCATCGAATTCATCCTCCGCCAGGGCGTCCAGCCGCCTGAGCGTTTTATCATCTTTTTTCTGCCGGTAAAGGGCTTCAATAATCAATCTTTCACATCTGGACCTTCTGCCGGCGTCTTTCAGGCCGGCCAGCATTTGTTTTCCTGTCCGCTCCAACTCCGGGTAGTCACTATTATTTTTAAGTTCTTCGAGGACGAGAAGACCGGCCTCTTCTTTCCACATTCCACCGCCCCTTTTCCACTGGAGCTTAAGCATTTCCCGGGCGGAATCAGGCAGCTCCAAGTCTTCCAGAATGAAATAAAAATAATACGGCGCCCCGGGCCCGAGCCTGAAGACTTCTGCCAGGTCTTTCTCTTTTAGCTCCAGACGGCGCAAAAATGAAAAATCGGAGCTTCGAATGCGAGCGCGAAGCTCATCGATTGCCTGCCCCCAGAGAGTATCTGCCCTGCAGTTGAAAATGAAGAGGATAAAAAGAGGAATTGAGAAAATGAGCTTAATTTTCAGGGATAACGATTTTGTGACCAGCAAAGATTATGTCCGGATTCGCAATGCCGTTGGCACGGGCAATTTTCGGGTACAACCAGGGGTTACGGTAAAAAGTGGAGGCCAGGTCCCAGAGTGTGTCTCCCTTTTTTATTTCATACGTGATACTGGAAGGTATCTTTATTTTTTCATCTGGAGGCGCCGGTTCTTCGGCAGGACCGCTTTCCTGAGCGGCCGGAGCTGGAGTCTCTTCCGTCATACTCACATCATCGCCTGAAAGGGGGGGGGGAACGGGGCCGTTAATCGATCTAAAGATAAGAAAGCCGATCCCGGCTATGATAAGCAGGCAGAGCAGCACAAAACCGATCAGGAGGAGCGGATTCCGTCTTCTTTTTTCCAGATGCTCCTTCCTCCGGTCCTTTGCGCCCAGCGGGTAGCTTTCTCCGGTGAGAAGGGTTTCCTCAAAACCCTCCTCCCCGCCCGGCTGCTCTGCCGCCGCTGCCAGGTCTTCTTCGATATCGAATTCCGGGACCTCGTAGAGACCCTCTTCCGAAATAGACTGCAAGCTTACCGAGAGGCTCTGTTTTTCTCCCGTAAACATATCGCTGGCGATGGCATTGAGATTACCGTCTTTATCCATCCCGAGAACGACCTCAATCTCCGGTTCCCCTTTCGGCGCCGCTTGAATATTCTCAATAATCAGGCTTCCTACGTATTTGGTCTGTACAGCCTTCTCGGCCTTCCCCTTATAAAGATCTATCTGGACTGTTGACTGATTGTCCCTGACCGTGGTGAGGATGAGTTTTTTCCGGCCTTTAAATTCTTCCTCAAGCACAGGATAGAAGGAACCGTCCGCCACTTTTATCCCTATACTTGTTCCGTTCAACTTATACGACTCTCCTTTATTTAGATCGTATCTCTGTCTCATGTATTTGTCAACGATTTTTCTTCTTTCTCTTCTCCCGGTCATCGCTCCCGGAAGCGGGCTCAACTTGACAATTCCCCGGAGCGCCCTATAATTAAAGACTATGAATCCGATATTTTATCCCTTGCTGGCGGTGGGAGGAACCGTGCTGCTCGGCGCGGTCCTGGCCATAGTTTTAAAAAAAGATTCTACGAAAGAAAAGGGGGGGGGGAAGAGACCAAGAATCAGGGGAAAGGACCGGAACAGCATTATAAAGGAAGCGAACAGGCTGCTTGCTGAAAATCCGAAGGATCCGGATGCATTATGGGCCCTGGCCGACCTGTCTTTTCAAGAAGAAGATTATGAAAATGCCTTTAAATACTATAAAATTCTTATCGAACTCTGCGCCACAGTACCTTCGCTAAATGAATTCGAGATAACTCTCCGCCATGCCCATTCCGCTCTCAAATTGAAGAGCTATGATGAAGCGTATAAGAGTTTCATGATCGCCAGGACTCTCGATGAAAATAACATCGATGTCAATTACAACCTCGGCTATCTGGAATACATGCGAAAAAACTATCAAAGATCGGCCCCTTACCTGCAGCGAGCGCAAAACGTAAATCCCGAGCATGCGGCCACCAATAAATACCTGGGCCACAGCCTCTATTACATAAAGAAATACCAGGCGGCGATCACTTCCTTAAGAAGAGCCCTCGAGCATGAGCCGAACGATAAGAATTCCCTCTTCGTTTTAGCTCAATCGCATTTTGAGCTGGGCCAGCAGGACTATGCTTTGAAGATCTTCACCCATTTAAGGACAGACCCGGTATTCGGTGCCAATGCGGCCCTTTACTCCGGCACAATTCATTTAAATACCAAGCAGTACCAAAAAGCGATCATGGATTTCGAAATCGGCCTCCGCCATGAGAACCTGCCCCAGACGGTCATCCTTGAATTGAAATACCGGCTGGCGTCCGCATCCTTAAACCAGGGTGAAATTACCTCCGCCCTCAACTTGTGGAATGAAATCCGGGAGATACAGCCGAATTATAAAGATGTCCAGACGCAACTGGCAAAATACCAGGAGATCAATACCAACCGTTATCTCCAGGTTTTTCTCATGGCGCCGAGCTCCGAATTCGTCACTCTCTGCCGGAAAATCGCCGCCAATTATTTTCCCAAAACGGCAACCAAATTGCTCGATATCGCCCTCCAGAAAAACGAATACGTAGATATCCTGGCGGAGGTCCATACCAGGCAGTGGGAGGACCTTATCGACTTCAGGTTTATCCGGACCTCCGGCCAGATCGGCGAGCTAATGCTGAGAGACCTCTATGTCAGGATTAAGGAAGTAAAGGCAGGCCGCGGCATCTGCCTGACAACCGGGACCTTCTCGGACACCGCCAGGAGCTTCGTGGAGGCCAGGCTAATCGATCTTGTGGAAAAAAAGGAGCTTTTGAAGCTGTTCGATCGTTTGGACTCTTCCCTGTAATAATGATCTATGGTCGAATCAATACCAGATGCCGTTCTTCTGCCAGGAAAGGCACCGAGACTTTCTCAATTGAAACGGACCCAATCCGGACCTTAAGACCTTCAAGCTCTTCCCGGATGCGGGAGCTTTTCCCTTTATAAGCCACAATGCTTCCGCCCGGCGTAACAATCCGCATCAACACCCGTATCTCCCGGCCCAGGGGGGTGAGGGCCCTGAATGTAACCACATCAAAGCTTTCTTTCAGCTCCGAAAGCGTCTGCTCCAGCACGCTGACATTCTTTAATTTCAACAGGATGATCACGTTTCTGAGGAAGGCGGCCCTTTTTGCCGAGCGCTCCAATAGGGTGAAGGAAGCACTTTCCAGAAAAATCGCCAGGGGGATGCCGGGAAACCCGGCCCCGGAGCCCACATCTATTATCCGGCACCCGGCGTTTTTCACAGTGACGGCTTTAATAGCGGCACTCCCGGCGGCCCGATTTTCCCCCGCCAGGCCCTCGGTTGT
>CAZERV010000039.1:22550-26314 GCA_964514815.1 uncultured Spirochaetaceae bacterium
AGAGAATCAAGGACATGGCGGACAATCAAGTCTTCTCTGCCTGTAGTCTTTACAAAGTGTGAAGACTCGTTCCAGCGCTCAAGCTCGACGAGATAGCGCAGCAGGAGGTCTGCTCGGCCCTCTTTAAAAGGAAGCCCGAGCTTCCGGATTCCTCTTTGCAGAAGCTCTTTCTCCATCATCTCTTTTTTAGGTGGACCAGGAGAACGGCAATATCCGAAGATCGCACCCCGGAAATTCTGGAGGCCTGCCCAACCGAGAGGGGCCGCACCGTTTTAAACTTCTCCACCGCCTCTGCGGACAACCCCATGGCCCGGTCATAATCGAAGTTCGAAGGTATCTTCTGCTCCTCCATCTTTCGGAAGCGCTCAACCTGCTTCTCCTGACGGTTGATATAGCCTTCATACTTGATGTCCAGCTCAGTATGACAGAGCCATTCCTTATTCGTTGCCGCTAACCGGTCCTCCAATGTCAATAAATCAACGATATGGACCTGCGGGTCCCGGAGGGCACGAAAAAAGCTCCTGCCTAGATGTTTTTTGAGGACCGGAAGCGCTTCGCTATCTTCCTTCTGAACGGGTCTTTTTCGGAGAAGCTCCTTGATCTCGTCGAGCCCGGCCTGCTTAAGAGCCAGCGCTCCTCTCGCCTCCTTAGTCTGCAGGCCCACCTCGTATCCTTTGGCAAGAAGGCGAATGTCCGCCGTATCGTGACGCAGGGAGAGGCGGTACTCGGCCCTGGAGGTGAAGAGCCGGTAGGGCTCCCTGGTACCGAGGGTCACCAGATCGTCGATCAATACTCCTATATAGGCCTCCGCCCGGGATAAAAGAAGCGGGGGTTTGCCCCGGAGATAGCTTGCGGCATTGATGCCGGCTATCAGACCCTGGGCGGCCGCTTCTTCATAACCGGAAGTCCCGTTTGTCTGCCCGGCGATAAAGAGACCCCTCATCTTTTTGGTCTCCAGGCTCGGATAAAGCTGGACCGGGTTCAGATAGTCATACTCCACCGCATATCCGGGCCGGACGATTTCAAGCTTTTCCAGGCCGGGCACGGTCTTTAAGAACCTTTCTTGAACCTCCTCGGGCAGGGAGGATGAGATCCCATTCAAATAGACTTCTTCGGTGCTCAATCCTTCCGGTTCCACAAATATCTGATGGCGCTTCCTTTCCGGGAAGCGCATGACCTTGTCTTCAATTGAGGGGCAGTAGCGCGGACCTATGCCCTTGATCTTTCCTCCATACAAGGGCGAACGGTGAATATTTTCGGCGATTATCCGGTGGGTCTCCGGGGTGGTATGGGTAATATAACAGGGCACGGAGGGCCTTTCGATTTTGTCTCCTGAAAAGGAAAAGGGCCTCATCTCCTCTTCACCGGGCTGTTCCTCCATTCTGCTCAGATCGAGGGATGCTCTGAGTGCCCGGGCCGGGGTTCCTGTTTTAAGGCGCCCCACTTCGAAGCCCATCTCTCTGAGCCGCCTCCCGAGGCCCACGGCGGCGGGCTCGCCGAGACGGCCGGAAGAGGTGGTATACTCCCCGATAAATACCGTTGCCTCCATGAAGGTGCCCGTGGTGAGCACCACGGTCCTGGCGGAAAAGCGCCTTCCCCGCTCGGTGATCACTCCCCGGACCTCTCTCCCGGAAGAATCCGGGATTAAATCCGTCACCGTGTCCTGGAAAAGGTTCAATTTATTCTGCCGCTCCAGGGTTTGCTTGGCGATTATCGCATAGAGGGCCTTATCCGCCTGGGCTCTCGGAGCTTGAACCGCGGGACCCTTGCTCCGGTTTAAAATTCTGAACTGAATCATGGTCTGATCGATAATCCTGGCCATCTGCCCGCCCAGGGCATCGATTTCCCGGACCAGGTTCCCCTTGGCCAGGCCTCCGATGGCGGGATTACAGGATAATTTACCGATGCAATCGAGGTGCTGGGTAATCAGCATGGTCGAGAAATCGAGGCGAGCCAGGGCCAGGGCGGCCTCTATTCCGGCATGCCCGCCGCCGATAACCAGGGCGTCAAAATCCATCTTCACTTTCCCACGCAGAAATTGGCAAAGATATTGTTCAGAATATCCTGGGAGGTGACTTCCCCGGTGATTTCTCCCAGGCCATCCAGCGCCTCTTTCAAGTCGACAGCCAGAACATCCAAAGGCTTATTCTCCTTCAGCCCGGAACGGAACTCCCTTAAAGAGGCTGCGGCGCGCTCGAGCAGCTCCTTCTGGCGCAGGGAGTCGATGATGGGCTCCTCCATATCAACATTCCCTCCACCCAATCCCCCCGGGGGATGAAACCATACCCTTTCGGCGATGGCGCGGGTAAGCTCATCAATACCGTCGCCCTCCTCGGCGCTAAGAGGAATGAATCCTACCGGGGGCGCGGCCCCGGTCAGGTCGACCTTGTTCCAGACCCGGATCAGGCGGTTCGGATTTTCCAGGGAAGAAAAAAACTCCTCATCCCGTTCGCTCAGGCCGGCTTCCGAATCTACCAGGTAAATAATAAGATGGGCATTGCGTACGATTTTATCCGTCCTTTTTATCCCCTCATGATCAAGGGGATTAGAGGATTCCCGGTACCCGGCGGTATCGTAGAGCCTGACCGGGATCCCTTCCACCGAGATTACCCCCTCCAGGTAATCCCGGGTGGTGCCGTGAACCTCCGAAACAATAGCCCGGTCTTCCCTTAAGAACCGGTTAAAAAGGGTCGACTTTCCCGCATTGGTGGGACCCGCCAGAACGACGGGTATCCCTTCCTGAAGAATTTTACCGATTCCGTAGGTGGAGAGGAGCTTCTCGAGATCTTCCTCCAGGCGGTTCACTTCCGCTTCGCTTATGGTATCCTCTTCTTCAAAATCATCTTCGCCGTAGTCGATTCGCACCTCAACCGCGGCCAGCAAGCCCAAAAGCCCCTCTTTAATCTGTTCTATTTTCCTTTCGATCGACCCGGAAAGTCTGTTTAAAGCCACGGCCCTGGCCCGGTCCGTCTTTGCCCGCACGATCTCGTTGACCGCTTCGGCCTGGGTAAGGCCCATTTTCCCATTTAGAAAGGCCCGGAGGGTAAATTCTCCCGGCCCGGCAAAGCGAAAGCCGTTCTCATGCAGGAGAGAAAGGAGTTTCTTGGCGATCGCCGGGCTCCCATGGAAGATGATTTCCGCGCTGTTCTCCCCGGTATAGCTTCTGGGCTCCTTATATACGGCCACCATTACCTCATCGATCACCTCCCCGCCGGGAGCCTGAATCCTTCCGAAGAGCACGGAATGCCCTTCGATCGCGGTTAAATCCCGCGGCCTGAACAGGCCGGAGAGCAGTTCTAAGGAATCCGCTCCCGAGACCCGGATAACGGCCAGGGCGCTCTCTCCCCAGGGCGTGGCCAGGGCGGTTATCGAATCCTGTGCATACTGAGTTTCCTTCTGCATATGCTAATAATACTTATAAATTTCAGACGATCCTACCCCGTCTAGTAGGGGGACACGCCTACGTGAGTTGATCCGGACAGTTTGTGGCATCATATTGGCTGTGAGCCCGAAGATGCACGCTGCGGTTGTTCCACCTCTTCCAGGATATAGTCATTTCCGGAGCGGAACTTTATCCGAAATTCAGCCTGTAAAGTTTTTTACCAGTTAGGGAGATTTATGCTTTCTATATTCGTTTAAAAAACCAGCAGGTGTCACGACCATAGCATCCTGGCATTTCTGCTTAGGAAAATGTTTTATGTTTCCTGTAACTAAGTAATCGGCCTTTGAGGCTATTGCGGTCGAAGGTCGTAGATGCCCGCAGG
>CAZERV010000040.1:0-25987 GCA_964514815.1 uncultured Spirochaetaceae bacterium
AATAGGCTTGAGCTGGAAAAATTCAACGTATTTTCCCTCGAAACCCGGGACCTGCTTCGTAAAGACTATAGAGAGCAGCAGGCGACCCGGAGATCCGGTGTTTGTGACCTATCTGGAGCTCTTGATCTCTCCGGCCTTTTCGAGGCCTATCCTGGTCAGGACCGGCCCGATAATCTCAAAGATTAAAGAGGTGGCGGTGATGCTCGTTATGACGATAGAACCGATCCCTTCTCCCCTCAAACCCAGCTCTGCAAGCTCGTGCTTCACTATCAGGGCCAGGCCGATAGCCACACCGGCCTGGGAGAGGATTCCCATTCCCAGGTACTTCCTGATCTTTTTTTCCATCCTGCCGATCACGGCCCCGAACCAGGCCCCGCCCATGAGCCCGGAGCTCCTGGCAACCACATACACAACCCCTAAAGGCCCAAGCGCAGGAAGAACAGTTACCTGGAGGTTCGACCCGGCCAGAACAAAGAAGAGGACGAAGAGTAGAGGCATCACCTCGGTCAGCTCTTCCTTGATCTTCCGGATCAGGCCATGCGGCTGGGTGTTGACAGCCACGATTCCCAGCACCATGTTGGTCAAGATGAAGGAAAGATGAAGGCGAAGGCAGATACCGGTCGAGACGAGCACGGTGGCAAAGGTCAGGATGAAGAGGTCCCGGCGGTTTTTGAGTTTCCGGGCCAGGAGACAAAATAAGACGGCCAGCACAGCGCCTACCAACAGGCTTAAGCCGATCTCCTTTAAAGGAGAAGATAGCAAGGTCCAGAGAGTGTCCGCCGGGCCCCCGCTCTCTCCTGTAATAATACTCCGGGCTATGGCGAAAGCGAAACCGAAGATGATAATGCCCAGGCCGTCATCAAAGCCGACTACGGTGTATAGGGCTTTGGTCAAGCTGCCGCCGGCCCGGTACTCCTTGATCACGGCCACGGTCCCGGCCGGAGCGCTGGCCGGGGCGATAGCGCCGAAGATCAGGGCCAGGGGAAGATCCCGGGTCAACATGAATACGGCGAAGGTCACGGCGATGAAGGCGAAAAAAGATTCGGAAAAGATGATCAGGATCATACCGAAGCCCTGTTTCTTGAGGGTGGCGAAACTCAGCTCCAGCCCGATGCTGATGGCCACGAAGCCCAGGGCGATCTCGGTGATAAAGGAAAGGTTGTTCTGAAGCCTTTCACCCAGAAGATCGAGGAGCGAAGGGCCCATTATGACCCCGACGAGCATGAAGCCGATGATCGAAGGCAGGCGGACATACTTCATCGTTTTTCCCAGGTAAAGTCCGGCACCGGTCATGATGCCCACAACCAGGAGAGAAGGAAAAGAAAGATTCTGCAGCCAGGACTGTACCGCAATAAGGACTGACATGATCAGAACTCGATGGACCCGCTGGAGAACATGAGGTCCTGTACGGTTATCAAGACTCCCGCTTCTTTATCAATATCCTCTGCAACCATATTGATTCTGCGGATAATATCGTTGCATAAATCTTTATCCGCCACGGCCAGGATGATCCTGGAGAATGTCTTTATGCTCTCGCTCCAGTAGGCGGAAAAGAGAGGAAGGGCGTGAAGATAGTAGCCGGCGTTGTTCGTCTCAATCACCGAAATGGCGCCCTGAACACTGGCGGAAAAAACCTGGAGAATATCATCGAAATATTCTTCTTTCTGTATAAAGACCTGGAAGAGGCATTTCCCCTTTTGCCCCTTTGCTTCCTCCCTGTACTGGATAAGGTTGAAAAAGAGCTCACGTATTTTTCCGCTGTCCCGGACTTCCAGGATCATGTCCACCGCTTTCGGTGTTTTTAAGAGCTTGGAAACGGCGGACAGGATCTGGATATGCCGGTTCCGCTTCGCTTTGGGTCCGATGATAAAGAAAAACAGCCTGGTCTTTTGGCCGTCCAGGGATAGAAAGTCGATTCCACCGGGAATGGTCAAAAGGCCGACCACAAACTCGTCGGTTTTATCCAGGCTGCAGTGAGGAATGGCGATTTCCATCCCGAAACCGGTGGAGCCGATGCTCTCCCTGGCCTCGAGGGCCTTAAAGATCTCTTCTTCGGAATAGGCGGCCAGGACCGGGCTTTTTATGGCCAGCCCTGCTATTTCTCTTAAGACCTGGGTCTTATCCCGGGCCGCGCCTCCGAGCAGGACGCATTCAGGCCGGAAATTCTCCATCAGGCTCATCTCATCCTCTCCTTCTGTTCTTCCCTTAGAATAATATTGATTATTTCCTCTTTACCTTTCGCCCGTACCAGACAGGCTGCCGGGTCTTCTTTCCGCAGCATGGCGGTCAGCTTTGCCATTGCCCGGAGGTGCACGACCTCACTGTCCGTGCACAAGAGAAAGAAGAGGTTGATCTTCTCTCCGTCAGGGGCATCGAAATCCGTCCCTTCCGGGCAGATGCCCACCACCAGCACCGGCCCTCCTTCCGGATTCTCCCAGGGATTGCGGAGATGGGGAATGGCTGCCCCTCTGCCGATCGCGGTGGAAGCCATCTTTTCTCTGGAAAGCAGCTTCTCCAGAAAAGAACCATCATCCCGGATAATGCCTTTATGCACCAGGGGGAGGATGAGCTGTTTAAGCACCTCCTCCTTTGAGCCGGGCTTGATAGCCATTACCAGGAAATCCTCCCGGATCAGCCGGGAAAGGGGGACGAGCTCTGCGCCCGCTTCGATCAACCTGGCCAGATCGTTCCGGGGCACGACTTTCATCCGCGATATAAGCCAGTCTTCAATTACGGTGCGCATGAAACGCCACTGGCCGCCCACTTTGGCGCAGGGAATCCGGCCTTTGTGCACCATCCGCAGCACCGTCTTTTCCGCTATTTTCAAATAATCAGCTGTCTCGCCGAGAGTCATAATTTCCTTATTGTCCATTATTGTCCTTTACTGTCTAATATAATGCTTTATTGGGAAGTGTCAAGGCTTTTTAGTTTTTCAGCGCTTTTCTGCAGATACGCCGGAATGCTTTCCGAACTTTAGGGTGGAACGACGAGATCGACTGTTCCGTTATGGCTTCCCGGTTGTTTCTGATGAGCTCGACCACATCGGAAAGGTCTTTGGCGGCAAGCTCGATCCCCTCTTCTTTCTCTTTTTGCAGGTAGACAGCGGTCTTAAGCTCCATCAAAGGAAAGAGGCCTATAAAATTGGCGCCGAGCTCTTCATCGAACTCAAAGATTTCCCCGGGATCGGGAAGGGGGAATACCATACCCCAGTCATCGCCTGAGAAGAGAACATCAATTTCAATTCCATTGAGCCTGTCTCTGGCCTGGTCCGGTCCGGCCTCAAAACCTTCCGCCAGGATCGGCCCCATCGTCTGCCATCCTTCCCGGGTGGCCAGGATATCGATGTCCAGGGTTGTGCGCGCGGCCTTGTTCCGGACAACTGCCAGGCCGCCTATAATAGCATAGGGCACCCCGGCCCTGGTAAACAGGCTATGAAGCCGTCTTGCCGTTTCGATCAATGGGGAGCTTTTAAAATCACCGTTTATCTCTAAAAGCTCTTTAGCCGTCATCCGGGCCCTCAAGAACTTCATGCAGCGCCCGGCCCTCATTTCTCGTCTCAGCTTTTCCATCAGATGCAGGTAAATAGAGCGTAAAGACCGTGCCCTTTTCACCAACAGATTCCACGGTTATATGTCCCTCATGTTTTTTCATGATGGAATAGGAGGTGGCCAGGCCCAGTCCGGTGCCGCTTACCTTAGAGGTGAAATAGGGATCAAAGATTTTCTGAAGATGGTCTTCCGGTATACCGGAGCCCTGGTCTATAATCGAAATCTTTATGTACCTGCCGCTTTTCAGGGAATGGGTCTGTTTTTCCATTAACACGATATTCTTTACGCTGACTTCTATTATTCCCCCATCCGGCATGGCCTGTTTGGCATTGATTATGAGGTTGTTGATAACCTGGCTGATCTGCCCCTCGTCTACTTCAGCGGGCCAGAGACTCTCCGGAATGGAGATTTTACACTTGATGTTGGACCCCCGCAGGGCAAAGGCGGCCGTATCAGTGATCAGACCTGAAGCAGAGGCCGTCATTCTTTCGAAGAGCTCATCTTCCGGCTTAAGGGACATCTTTGCCAGGGTGATGTTTCCCAATATGGCCGTCAGGATGTTGTTGAAATCGTGGGCTATTCCACCGGCGAGAATACCCACGGACTCGAGCTTCTGTGCCTGGCGGAGTTGCTCCTCCAACCGAATCTTCTCGGTAATGTCCTCGGCCACTGCGATAACTCCCACCTCTTCACCGTGCTCATCCCGAAGGATAGCATCCTCCCATTTACAGAGGATTTTCTGCCCATCCTTGCGGAAGTTCTTATTAATATGGGAATGGCTTGTACCCTTCTTTTTTGCAGTATCGAAAACCTCTCTCACTCCCCCGGTTTCCGATTCGGGGATGAGAAAATCGAAGACGCTCTTACCCAGCACTTCTTCCCTGTTCCAGCCGAAGATTCTCCGGGCTGCTTCATTCCACTCCAGGACCCTGCTCTGCGGATCATAGACGATAACGGCCAGGGGCACTGTTTCCACCATCCGCCTGTACTTCTCCATGTTTTGCCTGAGAGCCTGTTTTGCCCGCACCCTTTCGGTAATATCTAAAACATATTCGGCCATCTGGGCCACTTTTCCCGCCTTATTAAAGAGAGGGTAGCCGTGAATTTCAAACAAACGGGGCTTGCCTTCCTTATCGGAGTGAACATGCTCCACAGTCGCCGGCTTTTTGGTCCTTTTCACCTCATCAAGCGGACAGGGATGGTACGAAGTGCCGCAGGGCCGGTCCCTTTTATGAGTTAAGGCGAAACAGGTCGATTCGTCAAAGGTCACCGAGCAGGCCGATCGCTATTCCGACGATTAAAAGGGCTAACATCCCCGTTCCGCCCTTGTTCCGAAATATGGCATCCCAGCCCGGCCGACCGGCCAGGTTCAGGAGCAGGGTATTCAGGGGATAGGCAAGCAGTCCTGTAAGAAGTCCACCTCGCAGGCCCAGGAGCAGGCCCCCGGCGATAACCGGAAAAACACTGAGTGAGCCGACATCCGCGCCTCTCCAGTGAAAGAGGGGGAAAAAGACGAGCGCATAAGCGCCGCTGATGCCCAGGATAATTATGATCCGCAGGATAAGAGATTTTACCGTGAATTTTCTATTGAATAGGGTCTCTCCGATAACTTCCCATTCCATTCCTTTAATTTTCCTATTTCCAAAGTCTTTCTGCCATTAATCGTGATATATTAGCCCATTGGAGGCGCAAACAGCAATGGGCTATTTCCGAGCAGGGCTCATTAATATTGATGCGTCTCATCTATCAATTTGACAAAGATTTCTAAATTTCCGATGAAAGCCCATGCGCTACCGCTGCCCTTCCTGCGGGTTAAAAGGCATTATCCAGGTTTCCGATCACTTTCCGAAAGAAAAAAAGGTAAGCATAAAATGCGCCGGGTGCGGGGAGACCTTCGGCCTGGCTTTCCGGCGATAAGTTTAAAAACAGGGCCCGGACTTTCATTTTTAGATCGGAAAAACTGAAAACCAAAGTGCGTGCCAATGTTGCCGCTATGATTTTTGTGGCCGGTTTCTTGAGGGCTTGCTCGCCCCGCAGCTTTGATCAAGTGCTCTTCACAATCGGTAAACCCAGGCTCTTTAATTCTTCTCTTATCTCATCCACATGCTTCACGTACCCGGTATTAATCAGCTTCCCGGTCACCAGATCGTAGCAATCCTGATAGGTCAATCCTTTGGGAGGATTCTTTAGTTGATTTTCATACCTTTCGAGCAGCTTCAGAACGATAGGATTGGCTTCTTTCCTGGTTAATTTAGAGGCTGCCTCGGCCGCTTCGATATTCAAGACATGATCCAAAGGGACAATACTGTCGGGTGCCACGGAGATGGCAGGATGCCCTGAGAGCATATTCCCTCCGGAGGTAACCGCGCAGGTATGGTAAGCGGCCATTTCGTAATAGTAGCAGTCGGTTCCCGCGCCTCCGCCGAGATAAGGCAAATTCAGGGTCGGGTAGGGAGCGTTTCTATGCAGGGCCTGATTGGCCAGGGCGATTATCCAGAGCAGGGGCCGGGTGGAAGATACCCTCAATTTTGCATGGAGGGGTGCATTGTAATGGTAGGTTCCTCTAAAAACGAGGATTCCGAGCAGGTTATAGACCACGGTGACAATTACATTTCCCTCCGCTCCGCCGTTATAGCCGCCGAAGAGAGGAGTCGAAGTGGAGCCGATATTTGCGCCCAGGCTGGTATAGAAGGCAACCTTAGCGAGTGCCTCAAAATCCACCACCATCTCGGCCAGTGAGTCCACCAGAAACCCGTCAGAGGGGCGTAGGCCGAAGTTCGGATGGGAGGCGGCAAACATGGATATCGGTCCGGTGGCCGTGGAAATGCCGTTCAGAATCGGAAGTCCCGGCCGGCCGACTCTCCGGCAGGCTTCTCGCGCCGATAAGACCGTTTTTATGGTGGTCAATACTTCCTGCGGGGATCTTACCCGGGCGTCTTTCCCTTTAAAATTGACGGAAGAAGGGATCGAGAGGGAGTTGGCCTTCTTTATATTTGCCAGCCCTTCCACCTGATTCATGAAAACAGCCTCGGAAGTGGTATAGATACCCCCGCCGCAGTGGTACCAGGGGGCCGTATGGTCATCGGGTTTTCGCGATCTCATTACTTTCCGATCAGGGCCTTCCCCAAAGGTCGATTCTGCGGGCGCTTCACTCGCCGCCTGAAGAATCTCTTCCTTTGTAAAGCGTAAAACCCTTGAGGTGTCCGGGCAGTACGCTCCCACCCTGGAGAAGAAATCTACCGCAGCCTCAAAGACCGTATCCGCTAAGGCGTCATCCGAGGGAAGGGGTGTGCCGGGGTTATATTTTATCTTATATTTCTGAATAATATTGTTGAGCTCAGGCACATAGAGTTTCAGATAATAATCCTGATCGGACATGAGCCGTCCTGTCTCCGTCCTGTCTATTACTTCTAAAAAGCTAAGCATGGTTATTTCCTCTTCTCTTTGATCATTTCCGTGAGCTGCCGGACAGCTGCCTGCGCATTCTCGGCATAGAGATCTGCACCGATTTTTTCCGCCCAGTCAGGCGTTGCCGCCCCCCCTCCGACCATGACTATATAGTTGTCCTTCAATCCGTTCTGAAGAAGCGCCTCTATCACATCCTTCTGTCCCGAAAGAGTGGAAGTAAGAAGGGCCGACAAGCCGATAGCATCCGCATTGACCTTTTTAGCGGTATCCACAAAGGTAAAGAGATCCACATCTTCGCCGAGATCGTGAACTTCATAGCCGGCATTGCCGAGGAGGAGGGCCACAATATCCTTTCCTATTTTATGAATGTCCCCCTTTACGGTACCCAAGATTACTATTCCTTTTTTACTCCTTTCTCCCCCCTTCTCCTTGATCTTCGGCTCCAGTATTTTCATCGCCGTCTGAAAGATATTGGCCGCCATCATCAATTCGGGCAAGAATATCTCATCTCGCTCATATTTCTCGCCGATGATATCGAGACCCTTTACCAGGCCATTGTCCACCGCTTCCAGGGGATCGAGGCCCTTTTTTACAACTTCCTCTGCCATTTTCAAGGCAAGCTCCTCATCGAAGCTAAGGACAGCCTCCTTTAATTTCTCAAAAACTTCCCCATCCGCCATATCCGCTCCTTATCTTTTAATTCTACTAATTCTATAGTCGAATAAAGATTTGTCAACAAATTATAAATTTATTCAATGACAAGGTATACGTATAGCAGGTATATTACTTAGAGAATGACAATACCATCATTTTCTGATAGAGATACAGAAAAGTTTTTCATCTCAGCTCATCTTAAGAAAGGTATTGGTTGGGCCAGTGTTAGCAAAATAGCGAGCTGTAGATATTTATAATGCTGTTAAGAGAATCAAAATAATTCCTCAGCCAATAGTAAAAGCAAGTTAAATCTGGGTAGGAAGTGACCCGAACACCACCCCCTCCCAATGGAACGGCTCTTACCGACCAGGTGAGTCGCTCTTCGATCAACAGCCAGTCTCATTAGGATTTGAGAGTTGTCTGTGTGAAGTCGTGATGGATTGTTCCTCGACCGTGAATTGCCCGGCTGCCAGGTAACTTTCCAGGAGAACTCTCGACGCCGCCGATCCAGGTGGCTCTTGATGCATATTCCATAGCTTTCCATAGGGTGGCACCATCTCCGGACGGTCATATTTTCTTATAATTTCTGCAGCCTCTTCAAATCCCTCCATCTCACCAATTAGAATATTTTGGAATGACCATTAGACCGTCACTGCCGGCCCGCAGCAGCCTTCATCCGGGACCTTTGGGAGGGGCTATTCCTCTCGCCTTGAAGGGACTGTTCGGATTCTTGGTTTTTACCTGATGATTGAACATACCGACCCAGGTAGCCCAATAGAAGGTCATACCTGCCTTGTCCGTCATAAATAAATCCCGAAAGTTTGAGGACTTGTTGGTAACGAAGCTTGGCTCAAGAATGCCTTCCCTGTACAACCTGGCCAGCCATTCATATACAGGTATTGCCTTTTCCGTTGCATGAGGCGCGTATAGGTTTCCCTGAGTGTCTTTTGCATATCCCCTTATAAAACCATAGGCGCCAAATAAACCCGTGGTTTCATAATTGAGACCCATTTGATCGAACGGGAATAAACCATGCATAAGCTTTCTCACTGCTAAATAAAAACTACCATGGGCTTGATTCTATTATTAAAAATGATAGATAAAATTGTATTGCTATACAAATTACTTGACATTATTTTGTATAGCCATATAATTTACTTATGACTCTAAAATCGCGCTATTTAAGTGAACCTGTTATTGCGGATCTCGATGAAAAAATGGTTTTTTTGGGAGGCCCAAGGCAAGTAGGTAAAACAGTCCTTGCCAGAGATCTGATAGGCAGCAAATTTAAATCTTCATATTTCAATTATGATAAACTTAAGCAGCGATTAGCTGCGCTAAACAGTGAATAGCCCTCTGATACAAAACTCATCCTCCTTGATGAATTTCACAAATACTCCAGGTGGAAATCCTGGATAAAGGGTGAATTTGACACACTAAGGGACAGGTACAAATTCCTGCTTAAAGGTAGTGCCAGGCTTGATATATACCGCCGCGGCGGCGATTCACTCCAGGGTAGATATCACTATTACCGGCTTCATCCCTTTACCTATGCAGAGGTAGAAAATATTCGGCCAAAAAGCAATCCCGGTGAACCGTTAGATTTCCTATCACAACAAAACAATGGTATATTGGACCTTCTTTATTTTTATGGGGGTTTCCCCGAGCCTTTCCTGAAGCAGAACGAACGGTTCCTCCGGCGCTGGCAAAATGAAAGGATAGAGCGGTTTTTTAAGGATGACCTCCGGGAGCTGACACAGCTTCAAGATTTCGGGACTATTGCGCTATTTTCCGAGCTGCTTCCAGAAAGAGTAGGTTCGGTACTATCCATCAATCGCCTTGCTCATGCTCTCCAGATAAATCATCGCACTGCTGCAAATTGGCTCAATACTTTCGATCTTTTTTATTACAGTTTTCGTCTATCTCCCTACCAATCAAGGAAAATTGCATCTGTTAGAAAGGAAAAAAAGCTATACCTCTGGAATTGGTCTTCAATCCCGGATGAGGGATCAAAATTTGAAAACCTTATTGCCTCACACCTGTTAAAATATTGTCATTATTTACATGATTATCAGGGCCATCTTACCGAACTTGCTTATCTTAGAGACAGTACAGGTCGGGAGGTTGATTTTATAGTAAGCTTTGAAAATAAACCATGGTTTGCTGTAGAGGTGAAATCCAAAGATACCACTATTTCCAGGGCTCTCAAGTATTTTAAAGCAAAGCTTGATATACCCTACAATTATCAGGTAATTCGGACTACCGGCAAGGATTTTGTGAAAGATGGCATCCGGGTCATTTCCGCGGCTAAGTTCCTGTCAGGACTGATCTAAGTTTGTAAATCGACCCTTAAAGCACAGCGTGCTAAATCAATAAAAGGAGAAATAGATAATAAAATGAAGCCAATGGTACTGGATGATCTATGCAGTATTGATGTCAATAAGAGCCCTCGGTTTATTCTACGATGGAATGTGGAGACGACCTTTCAAGAGCTTCGAGCTCATCTTGGCGTCGAAACACAAAGGCAGTGGTCTGATTTAGCAATCGCAAGGACGGAAATGTTCCCGTTCAGAATTATGCATGGTACAAGAAGTCTGAAGCAACCTTTTCTGACGTTATTGGCCTTGTGCGACAACACATTTGGAGTTCGAGGTATCATGCGAACTCATCTCGACAACATGACCCTATCCTATTTACCGAACGATTTCTGAATATTTTGCTTGACACGCTCTGTTATGCATCATGAATAACTGAAAACAGACCCAATTCAAGCAAATAATCTTACTACATTTAACCCAACCGTTTATCACATGGTGAACTGTCTTCTGAGATCCTATGGAACGGCTCTTACCGACCAATTAAGCCGCTCTTCGATCAACAGCCAGTCTCATTAGGATTTGAGAGTTGTCTGTGTGAAGTCGTGATGGATTGTTCCTCCGGCTTCGCAGTGCTCGTAACCATGCACGGGCAAGCAATTTCCTGAAGCTGTTCAGGGCCTGGTAGTTCCCAGGAATCTCATGGTAGTTATAGTAGCCGGTAACAACACTCCGCAACCACTTGCCCTGTTCGGGCACCGGGGTGTGCCGCTTCCTTTTCAGCTCCTTAGTAACCTCCTTGACCTTTCTCCTTAGCAGTTTGGCGATGGTTTTCCTCAGCACTGTGAAACCTCCGTCTTTGCACCGGCGCGCCCAGATGTGAGCGAAGCCCAGAAAATCAAATGTTTCGGGCTTCCCTTCGCCTCATTTCGCTCTATTTCCTGCGGTAAAACGACCAAACTCTACCAGACGGGTCTTCTCCGCATTCAGTTCCAGCCCAAATTTGCGTATACCTTCCCCCAACACCTGGCAAAACGTTTCGCCGCCCCCTTACGGGTAGCCGACGCATAACTCGGGGCCATAGCGGCTCGCTACGCCTTGCTACGTAGCGGACTTTCACCACCTCCTCCATGCCGGTTTCACGCCGGCGCTTTCCACGACTATACTCTTCTACTCTTCATGTATAATACCGGCGCTCGGGCTGTTGAGGTAGCCCAAGTTACCTCTTACCTGCCTGGCTCCGAAAAACCAGTCTACCAGGAAAGCGATTGCGCCGGCTGCCAGATAGGCTGCCAGGCAATACAAAGCGGCGCAGCTTTTACTGAGACCTCCTTTCCCTTCTACATAACACCCGGCTCGGATAAGTGGTAGTCTTGGGGAAATGACCCCGCTACAGGAATATCTGAAATATCCTCTGACCTGGTTCTAAATCTATTTTCTGCATCGATTCCACACCGAGGAACTGGGAAAGGGTCAGAGTGTCAAGCTTTTGCTCGTTCCACAGCAAAAGGCTTTCCCCTACTTTCATGGGGAAGGGATGATCACGCAGATCGATCCGAACGGTGGACCGGAAGAGGGTGCGGACGTATAGGTGAAACCTGGTTTTAGGGCCTAGCAAACTCTTGATACGGGGAATCTCATCCCGATACCGTTGACTGAAATATTTTCTATGCACCATTTTAGCCGGCACCAGGAGCCCGTCGAAAAGGAAGAGGTCCCCCTGCGTTGTGTATTCCATCTCCAGGAACATGTACTCGTGGATCTCATTACGTTCCAACCAGAGAAAAAATTCATCAAAACAAGGGGAACTGCAGCTCTTATCAATAACGATCCTTTCCTTCCCTTCCTGAAGAACGGTATATCTTACTCGGTTGCCGTCGGCGTCGATAATTTCCGGATCCCGTGTGCGGGAGAGCAGCTCAACCTCGGCAACGGCCTCTTTCTTAAAAGAGGATAAATCAAGGGAGGACTGCTGTCGGAGTTTAAGCCATAACATATCTTTGAGACTGTCTTTAAAAACGCTCTTATCCTTGATAATTCTCTTTGCGCCGGCTGCAACACTGTGTATCTTCCTGCTCTCCACCGGGGAGGAAACGGCAATGGCCTCTTCATTAAAAGCGGCAATCCAATACAGACCTTCCTCTGCTATAGCAATACAACCGTTGCCTTCAGCAGTTGCCAGTTTTTGATCCATGTTGTACACCTCGACCGTGAATTGCCCGGCTGCCGGCGGATTTGCCTTAGGATTCCAGGTAACTTTCCAGGAGAACTCTCGACGCCGCCGATCCAGGTGGCCCTTGATGCATATTCCATTATCCGTGGTGGCAAAGGTTCTTCTCTCCCGTATTGCCTGAATAACCTGGGCTTTGTCGATAGGATCCTCAAGCCATAATCCGGTCAAACCGCAGCCCATCTCCACCAGTTCGTGGGCGTCGCTGTTGCCTATAGCCGCGACCGGATAGCCAAGCCGCAGATACTTTGCATATGTCTGTAGGAATGGAATCTCCAGGGCAGTTTTGAAGCGGTATCCGGCCTCTTTGGCCTGGCGAAATAGGGCGCCATTGATCACCTCAACACCTGCGGCTGAAGGAATAATTCTTCGATGCCACTCATCTGCTTGTGGGTGAGGATGGTTTATGATTTTAACGATATCTCTGTTCTTAAAGAGAAAGTCGTAGCCCTCCTGGATCGTCCCGCAAATCGCCTCCGGTTCCACTACCAGGAAGTGCCCGAGGAGAAAGGTTATTTCACAGTTATTGCAGATCGTCAGTGAGGGATATTTCCTCTGAAGGCGCGCCGATTCCTCTGTTTCTTGCCGCCATTTCTGGCGATCCAGGCTGTGATTGTGGTCCCCGATACCAAAAACGGCGATGGAGTATCTCTGCCCCTCCAGAATCATCTCCTCTATAGTGGCACCGTCCCTGTTGTCCGAGTAATTTGTGTGGAAGTGTAGATCGGCAAAAAAGAGCTTATACCCGGGCAACGCTCTGTCTTTCGAGGATTGAAGTCTCCATAATCATCTTGATCAGTTTTTGGCTTTTCTGCTCCAACCCTCTAAGGATCAGGTCCAACGCCAAATACCCCAATTTTTCCAGAGGCTGGACAACCGCGGTGATAAACCCTTCCCGAAAGCCGGTGAAACTGTGGTCATCAAAAGAACAGAGAGAAATTTGTTCAGGCACGGATATATCGTATTCAGCAAGGACTTTATAGATTTCCAGCGCGATTTCACTTTCGAAGCAGAAGATGGCGGAAACCTGATCTTTCCTGAGTCGTTCCACTATAGATTTTGCGGAGTTCGGGTACAAAAGGGCGTATATGTCAATCGGATCATCGGTTATGGTATGCTTCACAAAGCTGCCGCTTCCATGAATCTTGTAGATATAGCCTTGCTGCTCCAGCAGGGCTATAGCATGTCGAACCGGGCTCCTGCTGAATCCCTGCATCATCATAATCTCTTCTTCTGTAGGTATTTTATCTCCCGGTTTATAGGTGCCGTTCTGGATATTTTTCAGAATAAATTTCTCTACCGAGACGTACTTTTTCTCTCTGGATTTCATTCCTTGACCGCCCCGACTATAATGCCCTTGATGAAATATTTTTGAGCAAAGAAATAGACCAGAATCAGGGGGATAATGGCAACGACAATTCCACCCATCCGGGCATTGTTAGCTACGGACAGAGTGGTACCGCTGAATTCCTGGCTCACTACCAGGTTCTTCAGGGCAATTTGCAAGGTATATTTTTCAACTGAATTTAAAAATAGGACAGCGGGCAGGATATGGTTCCATTTGTAGACAAACTGGAAGATAGTGATGGTGGCCAGGCCGGCTTTGGCAAGGGGAAGATATATTCTGAAAAAAATTGTCAGCTCCCCGGCGCCGTCCATGAAAGCTGATTCCTCCAGGGATTTGGGGATTCCTTCGAAGTAATTCTTCATCAGCAGGATGCTGAAGGTGGAAACCAACCCGATAATAATGATTGACCAGAGAGTATCCATCAAGCCCAGGCGTTTTACGGTTACATAAACCGGAATAATAATCATCTCGAAAGGGATCATCATCGGGATGGTTACCAGGATAACCAGGATCGCTTTACCGAGAAATTTTTCCCTGATCAGGACGTATCCCGCCATGGCGCATAATATAACGTGTAGAAAAGTCCCAATTACTGTAACAAAAACGTTGTTCAGAAAGGGCCTCAAGATAGCTATCCGTTGAAAAAGAGCTTTATATCCCTCCAGACTGGGTTCACGGGGGAAAAGCTTTATTACGTTCTCGTAGGATTCCAGGTCCGTGGTAAAGGATACGGCCAGCACATTGAGTAGGGGTACAACCATGGTCAAAGCCAGGGAAATCAGGATCATGTTGTTAACCACGACAAATATTTTTCTCGATGCTGACGTTTTTATCATTGATCTGCCAAAACTCTAAGCTCTATATTTGATGAAACGGTTTGATATTGCCGTGATAATGAAAGTCAATACGAATATTAACACCGATATGGCCGCTGCGTAGCCAATCTTGAACTGTACCAGGCCTCTTTCGTATACGTAGTACATGAGCACATCCACCTTCGGAGCAATTACTTCATTGCGCATGACCCAGATCTGGTTGAACATCCTCAAGGCCCCCATGATGTTGAGCAACAAAACCACTCTTAAGGTGCTGAGAAGTTCCGGAACGGTAATGTAGAATACCCTCTTAAAGGCCCCGGCTCCGTCAATCATGGCGGCCTGGTAGAGTTCAGGGTTGATGCCCGCAATTGTAGCCAAATAGAGGATGCAGACAAATCCGGCCTGTTTCCAGAGATTCACCCCGATCATGATGGGCCGGGCGTAGGCTTCTTTGGCCATAAAGTAGATAGAATCCAGCCCAAAAAGATTTCTGATTACATTGATGATCCCTACGTTCGGCGAGAGCATGAAGATCCAGATCCCGCCGACAATCACCCAGGAGAAGAGATGGGGCATATAAATGATAGTCTGGGTAAATCGCTTCCAGGCGACAATACGCAGCTCGTTGAGCAGCAGGGCCAGCACCATGGGGACAAAGGCGGTCAGCATGACATTGCCGAAGCCCAGAATGATTGTGTTTCTAAAAGCTCGCCAGAAACCGGGAGTCTGAATCGCTTCTCTATAATTGTCGAATCCCACAAAACGGTTTTCACCGATAAATCGAAAATCCTGAAAGCTGATTCTGACCCCATCAAGAATTGGGAAATAGGCAAATATAAAGAAATAGACCAGGGTTGGAAGTATCAGTAAGTAGAGCAACCTGACCTTAAAGATCTGTTTGAATATGTTTTTCCCGGCTCTCATAGTTCCTGTAAAAAAGGATACCTGCCCCACTCAAGGTGAGGCAGGCAGAATTAATTGAACACAAATTTCTATTTGTAGACGCCCTCTTCCTTGAACCTTCTCTGCATGTTTTTAACGCCCTGTTCAGCTGATATGTCACCGAGGATTATTTTAGCAGCTTCGGATCTTACAATTGTCTCCCACTGCTTTCCATAGGGTGTCACCATCTCCGGACGGGCATATTTTCTTATTATTTCTGCAGCCTCTTCAAATCCCTCCATCTCACCAAATGGATTCTTCCACTTCAAAGATTTTGGCTGGGGAGCGCTGTGCCCCGCATGAGCTTTACCGATTTCGGCGATAACATACTTTCCATCTACGATATTGTAGTCGTGACCGAGCATGCCAAGAGAGCTTACAACGTTACCCTCCTGTGTATGCCAGAACTCGAGTATTTTAAAGGCCAGGTCCTTGTTCTTAGAATAGTTTGGAATGACCATTAGACCATCACTGCCGGCCCGCAGCAGCCTTCCGCCGGGACCTTTGGGAGGGGCTATCCCTCTTGCCTTGAAGGGACTGTTAGGATTTTTCGCTTTTACCTGCTGATTGAACATACCGACCCAGGCAGCCCAATAGAAGGTCATACCTGCCTTGTCCGTCATAAATAAATCCCGAAAGTTTGAGGACTTGTTGGTAACGAAGCTTGGCTCAAGAATGCCTTCCCTGTACAACCTGGCCAGCCATTCATATACAGGTATTGCCTTTTCAGTTGCATGATACGCATATAGATTTCCCTGAGCGTCCTTTCCATATCCCTTCATCAAACCATAGGCGCCAAATAAACCCGTGCTTTCATAGATGGTGTAGCCCAGGGCCAGACCAAAGGTATCATCCTTCCCATTTCCGTCAGGATCCTGAACGGTAAAGGCTTTTAGAAGCTCATAATACTCATCAAGAGTCTCCGGAGCAGCGAAGCCGAGGTTCTCCATCCAATCCGCTCTCACAATCGGAAGGGTACCCTGCTCAAATTTGTTGAAAACCCCGTAGATGTGGCCATCATCCCTTCTGATTCGATCCCATTCAGACATCGGTATAATCTCCGGATCGGACAATACTTTTGAGCTCATGATCCTGTCTGTGAGTGGCTCAAACAGGTGCTGATCCCACAGCGCATCGAATTGAAAGTCCAGGAGATAAACGATATCCAGGGGTTCCCCCGTTGCCAGCATAGCAGTCATTTTTGTTTCGTAATCGGATCCCGGCGGCTTAATCAACTTAACTTTAATGCCTGTTAGCTTTTCTATCTCCTTTTCGAAAATAGGGTCCTCCTCAGGATCCTGTCCTCCCTGCACCGTAGTCAACCAGATCAGGGTCGGGGCTTCCTTGGCCGCCTCTTGCTGCCCGCCTGCAAAAAGGTATACTGAGCCGAACAGAAGAAGTAACCCCAGCCCCATGATCCAGAAGCGCTTGTAGTTAACCTTTTTCATGTCTTCCTCCTTTAATGAAGTTTTACTAAATTATAAGTTACGGCGAATCAGGTGTCAAGTTACTATGATGAATTATGAATCTTTTCTTTACAAAATGCATTTTTAGAAAGCCCGGGGTGATTTTTCCACCGGCTGTGATTATAACTTTGTCTATTATTAACTTTGCCCATCATGCATTGATTTTTCTGGCATTTTACAGTATAAGTTTCACTATTCATGAAAGAGAAATTACTTATAACCATGATTCCTCACACCCACTGGGATCGTGCCTGGTACTGCACCTTTCAGCAGTTCCGTACCCGGCTTGTTCGCCTGATAGACCGCCTTATTCGTCTGCTCGAAGGTCGGCCTGAATACACAACATATATGCTAGATGGCCAGATGTTGATCTTGGAGGATTACCTTGAGATAAGACCCCGGAAAAACGAAAGAATAAAGCAGTTGATCAAACAGGGAAGGATCCAGGTGGGCCCATGGTATGTACTCATGGATGAGTTTCTCGTCAGTCCTGAATCCCTGATCCGTAACTTGATGCTGGGCTTTCGCCTGGCCGAAGAGCTTGGGGGCGGTATGAGAGAGGGCTATGTGCCCGACGGATTCGGCCATATCGCCCAGCTTCCACAGATACTGAAGGGATTTGGCATTGAATCTGCCATTTTCTGGCGGGGAATGGGTAATGAAGGAGAGCGGTTGGGCAGCGAGTTTTTCTGGGAGGCGCCAGACGGTTCAACCGTTCTGACAATATGGATGCCCCAGGGTTACCATAACGTTTCCAACCTGGGATATGCTTTATACTGGGGTGATACGTCTCAAATGGAATTTTCCATGGAATATGCTCTGGAGAGGATAGAGAGGGCTCTCGATAATGCAGAGCCATTCGCCCAAACAGGTGCCCGCCTTCTAATGAATGGAGTAGACCACCAGGAGGCACAAAAAGAGCTTCCTGAGATCATATCCGCTGCCAACAGGCAGCTTAAAGGAAGAGGAATCATCCGCCAGGGAACCATTTCTGATCATATAACAGAAGTTCGCAGCCAGTCGAAGGGAAGGCTTGAGCGATTTCGAGGCGAGTTCAGGTGGGGGCGGTACTCTGAGATCCTTCAGGGAGTCTATGCCACCCGCCTCTATATTAAACAGAACAATCATCGTATTGAGACGCTGCTGGAGCGCTATGCCGAGCCCCTGACTGCAGCTTCCTGGTTAATGGAAAGGGATGCTGATAAGAATCACCTGCCTCCTCTGCTCTGGACAGCCTGGCGCTGGCTTCTTAAAAATCATCCCCACGATGATATTTATGGATGCAGTATAGACCAGGTTCATGAAGAAATGGAGTTTCGTTTCTCCCAGGCAGAACAGATTGCCAATACGGTTATACGGGACAGCTTACGCTCCATTTCCCGCCAGGTTGATTTTTCTTCACAAAATGGGACTCCACTTTTAGTTTACAATCCCCTCAACTGGAGTCGCAAAGAACTGGTTTCGGGTTTTATAGATTTTGACTTTGATGATTCAAGAGTCGAACAGTTTTATCTTGTGGATGGCCAGGGGAATCCGGTTCCCTTTCAGAATTTAATGACGGAAGAACACTTCTCCTTAGAGGTTATAAAGCCAAACAGAAAAAAACGGGTGCATGTCCTTTTCCAGGGGGATGTCCCGTCCTGTGGTTATCGGGCCTACTATGCTGTTCAGGGCAAGCCATCACCCAGCAATAAAACCAATCTTAGAATTCTGGAGCGAGGCGCAGAAAACGAATATCTTCGCTTTAGAATCGGCGAAGACGGATCTTTAACCGTTGATGATCTTGTAACTGGCGCCAGGTATAAAGATCTCCATATATTCGCTGATGTAGAGGATGCAGGGGATGAGTATTCCTACTCACCCTGTTTAAAGAGTGAGACGATCACATCAAGAGACAGTAAAGCTTGCCTAGAACGAATCGAAGAGGGTCCCCTCAAGGTCTCTTACAGGATAAGAATTCCCTTAAATATACCTGAAGGACTGAGAGATGATCGAAAGGCTCGATCTGAAAAGAGGGGGCCTCTGATTATCACCTCTATTTTAACGCTCTATGAGGGGCAGCCCGGTCTCTATGTTATAACAGAACTGGATAACCAGGCGCGTGACCACAAGTTGAGCGTCAGTTTCCCTACAGGAATTAATGCCCAAAAGGTGTATACAGATGGGCACTTCATGGTGGTTGAACGTGATATAGATCTTCCCCGGGAGGAGGGATGGATTGAGGACCCGGTTCCGATGATGCACCAGAGAGCTTTTGTGGATATAAGCAGCGGCGAACGGGGTCTGGCCATTATCAATAAAGGACTTCCTGCTGTAGAGGTGACCAGGGATGAAGCAGCCGCGGAAGTCCTGATTTCCCTGACCCTTCTGCGCTGTGTTGGATGGCTCTCTCGTGACGACCTGATCACACGCCGGACCAGTGCAGGTCCAATTATTGAAACACCTGGAGGACAGTGTCTGGGATTTCATAAATATGAATACATGATTCTGCCCCATAAAGGTGACTGGCATGAGGTCTACAGGTGCGCCTACTCCTTCAATTCACCCCTAACTTTAACCCGGGCTGATACGCATGAAGGATTGGAACTTAAGGAAATGAATATTACGGGTGACGATCCCTCCCGTGTTAAGGCTGTTCCATGGAAGCGCAGCGGTGCTTTTCCCGATTCCTTAAGCTGGATCGAACTAAAGGCTGAATCTCTTGTCATCAGTGCCATGAAACGCAGTGATTGCCATGAGGGGATAATAGTCCGGGGGTACAATCTAGATCAAACGGAAGCAGTGGGAAGGTTAAGTTTCTTTCAACCCCTGGCCAAAGCCTATCGGGTTAGCCTGAATGAAGAGCGAATGGAGCCGCTTGCAATCCAGAATGATGGCTCTGTGGCTTTTAAAGTGAAAGGTGGCGGGATATTTACCGTTGAGCTGGTTCCTTGAGGGGGTTTAAGGCTTTTTGTATATATCACAGCTTACAAAACCATTTTCCAGCTTTTTCGGCCCGATGTGACCGGAAGAGTTCTTTCTAAACACTCTGGGGGCTAAAAGGGGATTTTGTAGAGGCCCGTATTTGCAGGTGAGTGGGTATAACCTCACGACGTGGAGGGCCGTTGTATCCTTCAACACGTTCAAAGAGTAATTCAGCTGCTCGCCTTCCCATGTAAGAGGTATCTTGCGATACTGTGGTTAAAGGTACCTCCAAATGAGCCACAATATCCATGTCATCAAAACCAACAATTGAGAGGTGGTCAGGTACCCTTAGACCGGCCAGATTGGCTGCTTTCAGAGCTTGCATAGCCACCAGATCGTTCATGGCGAAGATAGCCGTAGGTCGATCCGGTTTGGCCAGGTACTGAGCTATTTGTTCTATTTCTTTACTGCTGGATTCACTTAAAATAGGAATAATATCTTCAGCCGTCAGTTCCAGGTTTGGAGTTCCTACCAGCAAAGGATCAAGGGGTTTAAGTCCGGCATCATTTAGAGCCTGCCTGTAGCCTCGCAACCGCTCTGCCACTGTTATCAGTCGGAGAATGGGTTGGCTAAGAAAAGAGATTCGCTTATGCCCCAGCTTTACCAGGAATTCGGTTGCTGTGTAAGCCCCGGCATAATTCTCACTGATAACATAATCATATTCCAGGCCTTTCAGCGTTCTATCAATAAGAACCAGGGGGATCAGGCTTTTAGCTGCCAATTGAAAAATACGCCGTGATTTATCCTCCTCCATGGCCGGCCAGATAAGGATACCCCTGACCTTATCCTTAATTAACTGATCGAGCAGCCTGTTTTCTTCCTTAATATCTCGATTGGAATGGCAAAATAAAATTCCGTACCCTCTAGCTTTGGTGACGCTTTCTGCACCGCTTAGTAATTTGACCTGCATATCGCTTCGAAAACCAAAGGTAATATAACCAATAAGGTCGAGCTTAGCTTTTGCGTTAGGTGAACTTGTTACAAAACTTCCTTTCCCGGTTACCCTCTCTATTAAACCCTCCGCTTTGGCATTGTTCAAGGCCTGGCGGATGGTACTCCTGCTTATTTCTAACCGGCTCTGTAATTCTGCTTCGGAAGGAAGGCGGCTGCCAGGATCCAGCTGTCCGGAAAGTATAAGTTGGCGTAGTTGGCTGAGCAACTGTACATGAAAAGGAATGCTAATAGTCTTATCTATTGTAATTTTTTCGGCGTTTCTTTTATTCATAAGAATATTTGTATGGTCTTATACCAACAAGTATATACTATTTGATCTATAATATCATCAGCCCCTTTGAGGGTCAATAAAATAAGTGGAAAAATTTTTAAAAAGTGTCTTGACATGGTACTAGTTGTCCATTATAATAACTTGTACATACAGGTAAGTATAATAGTGGTCAGGTATAGCTCGATTTTTCTGAAAGGAGGAAGGAAAAATTTATCTTTAACGAGGGGATATCCCCTCCTAAAAAACCCCGGGGTAAAAAATCCTGGGTAAAAAAGAGAAAAGGAGAAAAAAATGAAAAAAACGTAGTGCATCGCAATGGTCCTTATCCTGCTTCTGTCAGGTGCCATGGCATTTGCAGCAGGAGAGAAGGAAAAGGTACAAATCAAGCTGGCCCATTTCTACGATCCGATGGGCGGTGGAGCACTAAAAGCCAACTATGATTGGTTCCAGAAGCTGATCGCTGATTTTGAGAAGACGAATCCTGACTTGAAGATCGAACAGGAGCTGTTTCAGTGGGATCAGATTGATGTCAAATCGATGTCTGACCATCGAGCAGGGATTGAGGATCACGATATTTTTCTGTCATCTCCCCAGTTGATGGCTCAGCATGCGCTTGTGGGAGATTTTGCCGATCTGTCCCCGTTCGTCGAAGCCGACTGGTCTGAAGCTGACCTTAAAGATTTCAGTTGGGCTGCTCCCTGGAAGAAAGCGGTAATTAATGGTGAAATGCTTGGTATCCCGTTAGGTGCTCATACGAGAACGCTTGCCTACAATAGAGAGATGTTTGAGGAAGCGGGACTCAATCCTGATCGGCCGCCAAGGAATCTCGAAGAAACGGTGAGATTCGCTCAGAAGTTGACGCGCGATACCGATGGGGATGGTAAAAATGATATCTATGGTCTCGGAATGTTCTATGGGCCATCCAGGGCAACCATAGAATTATTCTTTGCCCCAATAGTTTGGGATCAAGGTGGAAAACTCTGGGATCCCCAATCCAAGAGGGCCAGTTTTGCCGATCAAGCCGGAATCAAGTCGGCTCAGTTTGCCCGTGATCTCATTCACAAGTACAAAGTCACCCCGGAAGCTTCGGTCACAGGAACTTATGACGAAGTGATATTCCGTGATTTTCTCGACGGAAGGATTGCCATGGCCTGGGGTTGGGGCTCTTACTGGATACAGCCTCTGGAGGAAAAGGGATGGATAAAAGGTCTGTTCCCGCCCACGGCCGGTGGTAAGGTAGGAGTCGCCGATGTAGCCCTTACACCCACAGGTCCGCAGGCTCAATTCACCAACGCCTGGTTTGTGTCCATTTACAAGAAGAGCAAAAACAAAGATGCGGCCTGGAAGTTCGTCGATACCATGCTTAAGCCCGAATATCTCTGGGACTTCCCGGATGCAGGACTGCCTATTCGCGCCTCACTGTGGGATACGCCTGAAATGCAGACACCCTTCTACAAGGTATGGAAGGAGGCAGTTGAAAAGGGCAGGCCCATGCCGCCCACCGCCCACTATGGAGAGCTGGCCGATACAGTGGCTGCGGCATTGCAGGAAATACTGGTAAAAGATGCGGATGTGGCCGAAACTCTCAAAAAAGCACAGGATGAGTATAACGCCCAATATGGAGGTGAATAGTAAATCATCATCAAGACCTGCAAGGGGTATAATGGTTCATGAAAGTTTGGTAGGGAAGCGAGGGCTTCCCTACCTCTTTCTTTTACCCGCTGCAATTCTGTTGCTAGGTCTGCTGATATCTCCGATAATCACCGGTGTTGTTATGAGTTTCCAGATTACTGACTTGGGGGGGACCACCCTCTGGTCCGGGGTGGCCAATTATAAACTCTTAATTCAGGAGACCAGGTTCCTGGGTAATGTCCGAAATTCCATTGTCTATGTGCTGGGGAACATAATTTTATCGACTCCTCTGGCGTATGCTGCCGCATTGCTAATAACCAGTAAATTTACGCAGGCGCAATTTTTTAGAGGTTTTTATTTGCTCCCCTGGATCATCGCTCCGGTGGTCAGCACTGTCCTGTTCCGTTCTATGTTAGACCCCAGACTGGGACCCATAGCTAAATTGATCGAATGGCTGGCTGGGAGAGAGGTAATTATTCTGGCTGACCCCTTCTGGGCACTTGCTTTTGTTGTCTTTCATAGTTTCTGGCGCTCTTTCCCTTTCGTAATGCTGTTCCTGGCAGCAGGTATAGCAACTATACCGGGTGAAATTTACGAGGCAGCCACTGTCGATGGAGCGGGCCGATGGAAAAGGTTTATACACCTGACCTTACCCATGACCAGTAACCAGTTGGGAATCTCCCTGCTCATAATTACCATCTGGACCCTGCACGACGCTGAAACAATTTATGCCTTTACAGGGGGAGGTCCGGGTTATTCAACCGAAACGCTGGCGGTGCGCCTTTTCAAATCATCGTTTATTAATTTCGATTTGAATATGGGTGCGACTATAGGTGTCATACTGATTGTTCTCAGTCTCATTTTTATGTCCTTTTATCTCAGATTAACCATCGGCAGAGGGGCTGAACGGTGATTGGCCAAAGAATCGGACTCACTATAAAAAATATTTTAGTCTGGTTAGCCTTTATTGGAATCGCGTTGTTTGTATTATCTCCGATTCTGTGGGGGATAAAAACTTCTCTTGCCCCAAGATACGACTACGGCTTTTTCCCTTCAAAGTTGACCTTGGACCATTATTTTGCACTTTTCCAGCGGGTGGAGTTATTTATTTATTTCCGCAATAGCTTGTTTGTCGCTGGTGGTTCAATAACCATTGTACTTCCGGTGGCTATATTGGCGGCATACTCGCTGGCAAGGTTCAAATTTAGAGGAAGTCAATTTGGTGTTCTTTTTTTAGTCTTACCTATGCTTCCCGCCGTAGCCATACTCGTCCCTCTGATTGCGTATATGAACAAGATTGGCCTCTATAATACCTTGCTGGCTGTCATTCTAGTCAATGCAGTATTCAACATGCCCTTTGCTATATGGATGCTGCGGAATTTTATACTGGCCAACCCCTTCAGCATAGAAGAGTCAGCGCTGATAGACGGCTGTTCCAGGGTGCAGATGCTGATACTGGTTGCCGTTCCTATGATGGCTCCTGGCCTGATAGCAGTGGTGATATTTGTATTTATAAACTCCTGGAATAATTACATGTATGCTTTCGCTCTCACCTCTTCTCCTGGCCACAGAGTTCTTCCGCAAGGGATACTGGCATTTTTGGGATCGTGGGGCACCTATTGGGGGGGCTTAACAGCAATAGGTACGCTTGCCTTAATTCCGCCCGTTGTCCTTTTCCTCATCTTCCAAAAATGGTTTGTTGCCGGCTTATTTGGCCAACAGCTAAAATGAGGTGGGTAAGGCCCTGTTCCATTATCATCACGGGAGATCAGGATGAAGTTCAGAGAGCTTAACCTGGCTGTCTTTGAAAGGCCAGAGGGAGTCAATAGAGTCCTCTGGCAGCCACGCCTCGATCACTGGTATAACGTTAACAAAAAGCTCGGCACTCTGCCGGATACGTATAAAGACAAGACTCTTTTGGAAATCTACGATGACCTGGACTGTTCTCCGAGACCTTACAATTATTTCAATTCTTTACTGCTTATTCATGAGGGTCCGGATGTAAAGTGCACCAGTTGGGAGAATGAGGATTATAGTTACACAAAATGGGAAACACCCCTGGGAACGAGCTCTCAGAAGGCAAAAAAGACCGAATACGGTTGTTCCTTGTATCTAGAGGAATTCCCCATCAAAACAATTAAGGATATTGAGGTCTGGGAGTATATATTAAGAGAGCGTACTGTTGAATTCGATTATGAGCGGTTTGAAGAGTGCCAGGAATTGATAGGTGACAGGGCCGAACCCACCATCTTCTTACCGAGGATTCCTTTACAAAGGTTATTTATAGACTATATAGGGTTTGAAAATACGATTTATTTTCTTCATGATTATCCTGCCCGGATAGAAGGTTTTATTCGTATAATAGAAGTGACAGATAATAAGATATATGATGTTGTTAAAAAGTCTCCGATCCGGATCATTAACTTTGGTGACAATATCGACTCAAATATGGGATCAATCTCTCTTTTTGAGACCTACATCCTGCCTTATTACAGGCGCCGAAGCCGAGAATTGAAGCAGGCAGGAAAATTCACCCATGCTCATTGGGACGGTAATGTGAAATTGTATCTCAAGTATGCTCTTGAAACGGAGCTAAATGGAATTGAAGCGCTAACCCCACTACCTCAGGGAGACATGACTCTAGAAGAAATGAAGCAAGCACTGGGAGAAAAAATGGTGCTGCTGGACGGGATACCTGCAACTTTTTTTTTGCCGCATACCCCATTATCTGAATTGATAGATACAACGCGGCGGATTCTAGAGATGTTTTTGCCGCATCTTATACTTGGTATCTCAGATGAGATACCTCCTATAGGCGAAATAGAAAGAGTTCGACTTGTTTCAGAGATAGCCGCCAATTATTGACAGAGGCTTGGATCGTCACTACTGATCTAAAGCCTCTCCCCGGTAGAACTCCGTGAAGCCGCTCATCTCTGCTGGCATGTTGAAAACAACTTGTTCAAAAGGATCTCCCATCTCTCAGGAACCAAGAGGGTCTATTTAAAAGACTCAATGCCTTTCTTAAACCTCCTTAGGCTCTTCTCTGTTGCCATCGCAGCATACGATATCCTATAAAAAAACTGGAAAAATAGACGCCCTGGTGCTATTTTTATGGGTTTCCGTGCGATTTAAGCTCGAAAATACACCCAGAATGTCCATTTTTTTAAAAGCGTCTATTTTTCCGAAATTCCCCAATGCAGCGCTGGTGGTAGTTTCTTTGCTCCTCCCTGACCTGGCGAAATATCTTCTCTCATATTTCCGAGACCTTTGAAGAAAACGTGTTCGGATTCATTAAAGTCGGCAGATAAACGGGATTCTTTCTTATTTTGCTGCCCAGATCACCCGCCCCACGGCCCAAGGGGAATTTCCAGCCAGGCCGGGCAGTAGGGAGGGAGGTCTGTCCCTGATCCACCATGCCTGACCGCCCACGCCCATTG
>CAZERV010000041.1:0-25793 GCA_964514815.1 uncultured Spirochaetaceae bacterium
GGGTAGGGGTAGTGCTGCGCTGGGCAATACCACTCAAAAATCTTGTTTTTTTACCCACAGTTATGTAACAATGAAAAAGGTTTCACGCAAAGCTCACAAAGAACACTTAGGAGGTACCATGAGCCCGAAGTAACTTTTGAGTCCTAAGCGAGCTCTGCGCGAAATTCTTACACACAAAATTAAATCACACCCCGCAAGACCTATACGCACCGATCTGCTTCGTGGTTCAAGGTGGGCCCTTATAGGGGAAATCGCTTTATTTAGATGAAATCATTTGCCTACCACTTGAAGATCAAGATTGAGTACATCAATTAAGTCTTTCAACTTGTCAAGAGTAATATTATTTCTCCGTCCAAATCTTATCCCGGTAACGAGAGTCTTTGAAACATGTGCTCTTTTTGCTAATTCCCTCACAGAGATATGCTACTCCTCCATTGCCTTAACAATAGTCTCAGACAATTCGAGCATGAAGCGTTCCTTCTCTAAAAGACGTCGAAATTCCGGGTTTTCCACTTCTTTCTCATACGTTGATTTATTCACTCTTTAAAATAAGCGTTGAGGTTTAAATGCATAGATTTAACCTCTTTCATGTCGAAACTTCGTTTTATCATATATCTTGCCAATATCACCCATACGCTCAAAGAGTGCTAGAACCTTTGCACGATTCTGATCACTTAATGACTAATAGAAATCACGTGCTTGACTTTTTCCGGATTCACTTTCAAACCACTCTATAGTAAAGATTTTTCTTTACTGCTCATAACAAAATGTATCATGATAATGACCCACCCGTTAATAAAACAATATTTCGATTTCCTTCCTGAAACGGGTAGTGATAGTTTCAAATATCATGTGTCTTTCTTTAGTATGAGGTCAGAGGCACCCTTGTAGCACCTGGCAGACCCGAGGGCTACAGGGGTAGCCTTCGGGAGGCCCCTCGGGTAGTTCTCAGTATAGCAAAAGGGAGTGACAGTAAGCATATCGGCATGGATGAGCGGACATAGATTCATTTTTGCTTCAATATTATTGATTTTCATTGCTAAGTTCCAATAAGAGCGATAAAATAAAAAGAAAGTACTTGAGGAAGTTTTTAGGTCCGTGAGAAGAAGTTTTTGTTTTATTCCTTTGATCTTCTTTTGTTCCCTGTTTATTTATGCTGAGGATTATATTGGGGCAGCCCTCATCGATACTCTCAATACATTTGCTTCCGATATAGACACTCCTATGGTAGTAAGTGTTGGTAACTTTACCTATGCGGACAAAAATGTGGGAAGCAGTTTTTCTATCTACCTTCAGCAAAAGTTGAGCGTTGTGGTAAGCCGCCACTCCGGCTTCGAGCTGTTCGCCCGAGATCGTCTGGAAGAAATCCTTGAGACCCTGGAGCTCAGCCTGAGCGATTTCTTCGAGCAAGGCACCGTGGCGGAGGTGGGGAAATTGAAAGGGATTGAAGGGATTTTTTCCGGGAGGTTTTTTGATGCCGGAGAGAATGTGCGCGTATTCCTTGAACTGGTGGACATTGAAAGCAGAATATTGGTAAGAACGGCAGAGCTGGCGCTGCCGAAGTCAACTATTCCCGTATCCGTTTCCATTCGCCCAGATAACTACTATGACGCGATGTATGTGCTGGATGAGCTTTCCGAAGTGCAGAATGCAGGCAACGAGGAGTTTGTGGTAAAGGCCTGGACCCGGCGAGGGGATGGGGGGACCTACCGGGATGGAGAGCGGCTGGTCATTCACTTTTATGCCACCTGGGACTGCTATATCGATGTGCATAAGAACATGAAGCTCATCTTCCCGAACCGGTTTTATCCGGACAACCGGATTCGAGGCAGGAAAATATATAAAATCCCCGACAGCTCTTATCCGTTTACCTTTGATTTTACCTCACCTTTTGGCGCTGAGTTTATCAAGGTGATCGCCTCCACCATCCAGTTTGAGGATATCGAGGAGTCCTTTCAGAGAATCGGCATCGCCTCCGGCAGGCTTATTACCAGGGGATTGAACGTCAATGCCAGACCGGAACAGATCACGGAAGCCCTCATCAGTTATACGATTATTGAAAAGGAAAAACAATGATAAGGAGCAAAGGACCATGAAAAAGAAATCATTTGCCCTGATCGTTTGCTTTTTTGCAGTGTCCTTTATCTTGTTCGCCCAGGACTCCGAGCGGCGCACCGCGCTGGTCATGGGCAATGCGGCCTACAAGAGCTCCCCCTTGCAGAATCCCGTAAATGATGCCCGCGATATGGCGCAAGCTCTCCGGGAGCTGGGATTTTCTGTGAGCACTAAGATCAACTGCTCTCAGAAAGAGATGTTCGAGGCGATCCGGGAGTTTGGCAATGAGCTTGTCCGCGGGGGTGTGGGGCTCTTTTTCTATGCCGGGCACGGCATGCAGATCGGAGGGAGAAATTATCTTATCCCGGTGGATGCGGATATCAAGGCGGAGGATGAGGTGCGCTTTCAATCGATCGATGCCGGTCTCGTATTGGGCAAGATGGAGAGCGCCGGGAACAGGACCAACATCGTCATTCTCGATGCCTGCCGGGACAATCCCTTCCAGCGCAGTTTTCGCTCTTCCAGCCGCGGTCTGGCGGTGGTGGAAGCGCCCCGGGGCTCCCTGGTGGTCTATGCCACGTCTCCCGGTTCGGTGGCTGCTGAGGGGAAGGGCAGGAGCCTGTTCAATATTAAACGTTGAGTACGTCGCTCCATTTTCCCGTTTTTGAATGTTCGTAGAGGATGTCCAGGGTTGCGACTATGTCATGTTCAATGACATGAATGAGTACGTTGTCATGGCCCATGTAAGAATAAGTCATCCAGCCAAAGTTGCTCTTGGAGCGAAAGTGATCACAGGTAAAGATGAGTTGCTGGGGATCCTCAATACAGACGCGGTAACAGGCGAACTTAGTCCGACCATGATTGTATTCAATTCCCTTTCTCCGAGTCGGATAGCCAAATGGGCAGGAAGGGGTGCCTGTCTCGCCCAACTTCGGGCCCCACTTCATTGAGGGTTTGCGAATGATAATGGGTAGAATCTTAAGATCGATGTAGATATCTCGATGTAGATCCTCTGCGTCATAGCCGGCATCAAGGATTACACAAACAAAGGGCAAGCCTGGCTGGTAAAATATGGACCTGGTCACTCTCATTGGCCGGAACGATGAGGCTGACCACAGGAATTCCACTAACGGCTACGAGCGTATGGGCCCGATGGCCAACAGGATATTTGTGCTTCTGGACAGGCTCTTACATCATGCCAGGGTTTTTAAATCCAAGCCAGGAGGTAAAAAACCATTTTTCGAAAATATTTTCATCCCCCCCATGGGAGGGATGAATGCTGGCCCTGCTGTGCAGAGGACTGGGAAATTCACTTGACATTCAGATCGCCCTCGAGCAGCTCCTCTTCTATCGAGACACCGAAGCGGACCACCTTAGACATGCACTACCCCTTTCAGTCACTACCTTGGGAGTATCGCTTCTCTATGGCGAGCAGCTCCTGTTCGGTTTTCTCATCGAGGACCGGTTCGCATGGAGCGGCGAGGATCGCATCCACCCGGTCCTCGGCTCGACTGACCAGATCGGCCCGTTCCCCGGCGTTTATGCGCTGTACACGGACCAGGAGCTCCGGCAGAAAAACTTCCTCCCGAAAATGGGCGAAGGTGTGATCCGAGTCGAGGAAGGACCCGCAGATCCCCGCCCGCCGCACCTCCTCCACGGCCAGGGACTCCTCATCCGTTGAAAAACCCCGCAGGTAGCGCCGTACCGCCGCGATGATCTCGTCGTCAATCACCGCCTGGACCGGGGAAATGGTCTTTTCCGATTCCACCTGGCCGACTCCCCATATCGTACTCACCCCGGCCTGAGTGTGGGTCACCGCGGCCAGCATTTTCTCCAATGCATTTTGGGCGTCGTAACGCAGGGAATCCGTACACATCCAGGATACCGAGGGCAGCCCGTAATGCCTGGCCAGCTTTGCTCCCGCCACTGCCAGAAGCACGTTCTCCGGGCCGCCGGTAACCGCAAAACCCTGGCGCATATCCATGACGTGGGCGAAGCCCAGGTTGAACAGACAGGGGCGTCCAGGCTCGAGCAGCTGGTTGACCACGATCCCGGCAAGGATTTCCGCCGTTCCCACTGCGGAGGCGCCGGCCAGAGTCACCGGGGCCGAGGCGCCGGCCATGGGCTCGCCATTGACCGTCACCGGAATCCCGTGGCCGGCGGTCTTTCTGTAGACCCCCAGAGCCAGGGCGGTCCAGCGCAGGGGCCCATGGGCAGTAAATCCCAAGCTGAGCAGGGGAGCCTCTTTCAGACTGCGGCCGCCGGCCAATACCTTGGCCATCTCGATCATCGCCTCCCCCCCTCGGGGCGAGAAGGAAAGGGCTCGCAGGTGTTTGGTCGTGTTCTGGGCCATGATCCGAAAACCGACGAAATCCCGCTGCGGGGGCGGTGTCTCTTCAGTGGAGGTGCCGACGATGACATCCACCTGATCGAGAGCATCGATGACCCTGGCGAAATTTGCCAGATCCTGTTGACGGATCGAACGGAAGCTCTGCTTGTCGAGATAGAACAGCGCTGCTCCGGTCCAGAAACGGGAAGGAGAATCCGGACCAGCCACCTGTAAATTACCCCGGCGGTCGGCGAAACGCACCTCCCGGGGCGCTTTGGCCAGAAACTCGTCGATTAATCCTCCCGGCAAGCGTGCCACCATCGGTTTTCCGCCGGCTTTGGCCCCTGCTTTGAGAACGGCCTGATAGATCTTCTCGTCCTCCAGCATGATCCCCGGGTCTTGGAGCAGGGTCCGGGCCGCGGCATCGATTTTCCCGATCTGCTCGTCGTTCAATTGAAACGTTCTATTCATCCCGTTGCTCTCACTTACTCCTCGATCCCGAGATAGGCTTTCTTGACGATGGGATCGGTAGCGATCTTTTTGCCTTCCCCCTCGCTGACGATGCGCCCCGTCTCGAATACGTAGGCGTAGTCGGCGATGGACAGAGCTTTCTTGGCATTCTGCTCCACGAGGAGGATTGTGTGCCCTGCCTTGTTGAGATCTCTGATCATTCTAAATACACCCAGTACGAACATCGGGGCCAGCCCCAGGGAAGGCTCATCCATGACCAGAACCTTGGGATCGGACATCAGGGCTCGGCCGAAGGCCAGCATCTGCTGCTCTCCTCCCGACAGAGTGCCTCCGAGCTGATTCTGCCTCTCCTCGAGGATAGGGAAAAGATTGAACACCCGCTCTATGTTTTGGCCGATCTTCTTCTTGTCCTTGATAATGAAGGCTCCAAGGACGAGGTTCTCCTTCACCGTGATAGTGGGAAAGATTTTGCGTCCCTCTGGCACCTGGACGATACCCCTCTTCACAATTTCCTGGGGGGAGACGATCAGGCTTTCCCCGTCCAGAGTGACCGAACCGGATTGGATCTTAACCATTCCGCTGATGGCATTGATCGTGGTGGACTTGCCGGCTCCGTTGGCGCCGACGATGCTGATGATCTTGCCATCCGGTATGATGAGAGAGATGCCGTCGAGGGCCACTATCCCACCATAGTGAACTCGCAGATCTTTGACTTCGATCATGACCTTCAGACCTCCTCGCCGAGATAGGCCTGCAGGACCTGTTTGTTTTTCTTAATTGCCGCCGGTTCTCCCTCGGCAATTTTCTTTCCGAAATCCAAGACGTGAATCAGGGAGCAGATGTTCATGATCAGTTCCATGTGATGCTCCACGATGACGATGCTAAGGGCATTTTCCTCCTGAATCTTGCGGATCGTGTCCATCAGACCGCGCACCTCGTGGGGATTCAGACCCGCGGCCGGTTCATCCAACAGCAGGATCCGGGGATCGGTCATCAGGGTTCGGGCCAGCTCGAGACGGCGCTGGATACCGTAGGGCAGGTTTTGGGGTTTCTGATCGGCGAAACTCTCCAGGGCCAGATAGGCGAGAAAGTGCCGGGCCTTCTCATCGATTGCCTTCTCTTGTTTCCGCACCCGCGGCAGCCGCAGCATCTCTTCCCAGATGGTGTAGCCTACCTTCATGTCGTGGGCTACTTTCATGTTGTCCAACACAGTGAGATTTCGGAACAGGCGGATATTCTGAAAGGTGCGGGCTATGCCCAGGTCCGCCCGGCGATGAGCCGGCAGCCTGGTGATCTCCCGGTCCATGAACAGCACTCTGCCCTGGTCTACCGGTGTCGCCCCGGTGATCAGGTTGAATACCGTGGTTTTTCCGGCTCCGTTAGGACCGATGATGCCGGTGATCTGGTTGTCCTGCTGGCCCATGGAAAAATTTTCTACGGCAACCACACCGCCGAAGTGCTTGCTGATACCTTCAATTCTGAGGATCTCCATCAGCTACCTCCCTCGGCGCATCGCCCTGAGCTTCGAAGGGAGCAGCTCCAGACCCTGCAGAAATCCACCTGGTCGGAAAATAATTACAAGCACTACTACTACAGCCAAAAGCACATCCCGCCAGACATCTATGAAGCGAAAGAACTCGCCGAAGGAGTAGTAGATCGTCGATGCTATGATGACTCCAGCTATTGAGTTCAGACCCCCGACAAAGGTGATGATGATCAGCTTGGCCGACTCCAGCCAGTTGAACAGGTTCGGCTCGATAAAGAGGATGTTGAAGGCGTACAGGGAGCCTCCGTAGGCGGTGATGGCGGAACTAATCATAAATACTTTTATTTTGTGGGCATATACGTTGATTCCCATCATCGAAGCAGCCAGCTCATCGTCCCGGATCGCGATACAGTCCCGCCCAAACCGGGTACGTTTGAGGCTGTAGGTGATGAAGGTAATAGCTACGATAGACCCCAGGATCAGAGGCAATCCCACCCTTTTGGGCATTCCGGCAATACCCAAGGCTCCCCCGGTCAGTTGGGCCAAGTACAGCAGAGCAGCCCTTACCATTTCACTCAAACCGAACGTGACCAGCAAGAAGTAATCCCGGCGAAGCCGCAGCGTGGGAATTCCCACCAGGAAACCGAGTACGGCTCCCATGACTACGGCCAAGGCGAGGGCAAGGGGAAAGGGAACGCCGAAACGCAAGTAGGCAATGGCAGCGGTGTAGGCGCCGATAGATACAAATGCACCCTGTCCGAGTGAAAATAGTCCTGTCAGCCCGGTCATCAGGTACACCCCAAGGACAAGGATGGTGTAGAGGCTCGTGATCTCCAGAACTTTGAGATAAAACATCCTCTTTCCCTTCCTCTACGCCTTGACCTCGGCGATCTTACCGGAAATCCCCTGAGGCCGAACGAGAAGCAGCACGATAATCGCCCCGTAAATCACGATCGGAGTCAGGGCAGCGCCAATCTCGGCGATCAGCAGGCTCTCCGCCGCACCGAGAAGAAGTCCTGCGATCACCCCGCCGAGAATGCTCCCCATGCCGCCGATGATCGAGGCAATGATGCCTTTCAGGATCATGTTGCCGATGAATGGGTCCACGGTGAAGGTCATGCCGAGAAGGTAGCCGGTTATACCGCCGAGCACGCCGGAGAAAAAGAAAGCCACCGAGATCACAAAATCCACATTCACCCCCATCAGACTGGGGGTGGAAATATCGGAGGAAACGGCCCGGATGGCGATCCCGATCTTGGTTTTTCGGATGACATAGCTCAATCCGCCCAGAAACACTGCGGAGATGCCCAGCATGAGCAGGTAGATCTTGGATACCGTCAGATTCCCCAGGTGCAGTGCCGTTTCCTTGATGAAAACCGGGTAGGTGTAGTAGTTGCTGCCCAGGGTCACAGCAAAAAACTGCTGCACCAGCATGGCTACGGTGATCGAGTTCACGATCAACATGGAGATCGGATAGCCCTTACGACGAATCGGCCGGAACACCAATCTTTCTATGGCTACGGCAGCCAAACCGCCAGCTACTGCGGTAATCAGGAAGGTGACAATAAAGTTGGGGATCAGGTGTTGAGATAAAAAGAAACCGATGTAGGCGGTCAAGGTGATCACACCGCCATGGGAGAAGTTGGAGAACTTCAGGACGTTGAAGATCAAGCCGAAGCCCACCGCCATCAGGGCGTAGACTCCTCCCAGGGAGATTCCATTCAAGATCTGCTGGAGCAGGATGTTCCAGTTCATACCGGGAGCCTCCTAAAAAGCTCTGACCGGAGGCACTCACGGTGCCCCCGGTCAGAAATCGATAACATGTACCGAGAGTTACGGTTTTTTGGGCATATACTTCAGCTCGGCGGTCTCGATCTGATCGTCCTCGAAGTACAGCACCGACATGGGCAGACCCACCGGTCTATGTGTCTTTGGATCGATATTGATCGTCCCGATGATCCCCTCGAATTTCCGGGTGCCCTCCATGGCGTCGCGCACCTTATCCGGATCGGTTGATCCAGCCTTCTTGATCGCTTCGAGGATGAAGCCTATATCATCATAACCGCTGAAGCTGTGCAGTCGCGGCTCCATCCCCCACTTATCCTGATAGGCCTTGAAGAACCACTGGATCGATGGATCGTCGAAGGCGATATTGTTGGGGAAGTAGGCACCGTCCGCCGCCGCACCGGCCACTTCGTCCATGGGTTTGTACCAGGAGTTGTTGCCCAGGAAGGTGGTCTGAAGACCCAGCTCTCGAGCTTGCTTGACGGCATTGGCGTTCTGAGTCACGTAGTTGGGGATGAACAGCCCGTCCGCCTTGAGCTCTTTGATCTTGGTCAACTGTGCCTTGTAGTCCACATCTCCCGACTGGAACTCAAAGATACCGAGGACCTGCTTGCCCCGTTTGCGCACGTAGTAGTCAAAACCCTTGGCCAGGTATTCGGCATAGGCGTTGCCCTTGTTGTAGAGCATAGTGAAGGTGTTCATGCCCAGTTCGTCGATGGCGTAGCCGGCGATCACCGCCGCTTGCTGGAAACATGAGGGTTGGAGCAGGAAGAAGTAGGGATTGGGATCGATGGGTGCATCGGGGTTGTCAGGGTCGAATCCAGGTGTGGTGGCTCTCTCATCCATGGCCCGGGCAACCACGGGCACCTTGGACTGGGCAGCCACCGGGCTAACCGCCAGGGCGGTGTTGGAGATCAGAGAGCCGTACACCGCAGCGACCTTATCCAGGGTCGCCAGCCGGGTGTAGGCTTTGACCGCCTCTGTTGGGCTGAGCTTACAGTCGTAGAGCACCAGCTCGACCTGTCGGCCCATGATGCCCCCAGCCTCGTTGACCTCATTGATCCGCAGGCGGGCCCCCTTCTCGGCATCGGTACCCCATTGGGCGGTACCGGCACTGAGGTCCGCATACATCCCGACCTTGATCGGGCCGGTTTCCTCCTGCTGTGGAGTAGCAGAGACCATGCTCACCGAGCCCAGGATCAGTGCAAGAGACAGCAATAGAAGAACGGTTTTTTTCATAACTTACCTCCTTACAGGTTTTGGTTTCCTTGGATTCCTATCGCCCGGGGGTGGATTCGACACATCCCCTCGATTCGACCGCTGACGGACCCGTCGCTCTCGAGGATTCATCCCTTCTCCGGGCCACTCAAAGTATATATCATATCTTCCCGGGCCTGCAACCTCTTTCGACCGCGGGACATTCGGATCAGCTGCGGTTCGACGGTCAAACCCCGATCACGGAGAATCTTCTGCATCCCCGACTGGTTCATTGGAACAGTCAGGACGACCGCAACCTCGCCGCCCCTCGGGTCGAGGTCTGCGAACGCTGCCCCAACGAGGAGCTCTGCCGCCTCATCAGTGCGGGCGATCATCGGTCCCACCTGGTGGGAGTGGAATCCCGGCCGATCCAGCACACCTTGTCGAAGACATAGGCAATGGCCGTTCCCGCCAGTGCATCTCCCCGCATCGCTTTGAAACATCCTTCCGGGGAAAGCGAGAGAAACCGCCGCCAATCTTCGGGGGTCTGGTTTCAGCCGAGGGCGTTTTTTAGCTCCATGGCTTGGGGAATATCCTTTTCCGTGAGGATTTGAATCTCGATATCCACCTGTTATTGATAGTAATTGATATTAAAACTTATATCACAGGACAGACGGGAAATCAAGAAAATGAGAAAAAACACAGTCGGGGTTGGGAAAAGAAAGGTTAGTTTACACTTATTGCATTTATCCCCGGCGGGGATCTCCCGATTTTCACAAGATGCTTCAAAATTTTACAGATCTCTCCGAGATCCATGATAACAGCAATAATGCTCATCTCGAATAAGCCTTGATACTCCGCCGAACAGGGCATTCCTCTAGATGCGAAAGATAGATCTTACATAGGGAAATATTGGAACAGAAAACTTCTGAGAGATGTGCAGTGCATTTTAATTGCAACACATGGAATGGTGAGTCCGCGGCGTGAGTTCTTCGAGGCAGCTTTCGGAAGAACAGCTGAGGAATTTATCAAGATTGCATCTATGCCTGAGAAATACATAATTTTTCGTAGAGATCACGAAAAGAATGGCGCCTTTGATTGGAGTAAGCACTACGACCGTCTTACTGAAAATCAGCGCAAGAAGTTCTGGGAAGCAATCGCTGATAATACCGTGACCGAAAGAGATATATCAAGGCAGCGAACGAAGAGAATGAGGGAGATTTTACGTCATTCTCTTGAATGGAATAGGTAGATCTGTAACGTCTTGGGATTTTTACCGTGTAAATGACTGATAGGGAAGCTGTAGTTGTTACGCGCCCTCCTCCTTGCCTAAACTTCAAAGCTGGAGTATCCTCCTTTTAGCCATGATAAAAGCCGTAGCCTTTGACCTGGACGGAACTTTTTATCCCTATTCGCGCCTCTTTTTTAACTCTCTTTATCTTGCACTCAGGTATCCGCACTTTATCATGCGCTTCAGCCGGGTCAGGTCCGAGATCAGAAAGATGAGGCCGATCGAAGATTTCAGGCGTTATCAGGCCAGATTGCTGGCTGAGCGGATGGCGATTTCTCTGTCTGAGTCCGAAAGGCTGATCGAAAATATAATTTACCAGAGGCTGGTAAACTCTTTCCGGAGAGTCAGGCCCTTTTCTTTTTTGAAAACCACCCTTAACCGGTTAAAAGAGATGGGGCTTAAAATGGCCGTTCTTTCGGATTTTCCGGTGGAACGAAAGCTCGCCTTCCTGGGTCTGGAGGGATTCTGGGACTGTGTCCTCTGCACCGAAGATACCAACTACCTGAAGCCGAATCCCGAGCCCTTCCTGGCCATGGCGGAATGCCTGGATCTGCCGCCCGGAAAAATCCTCTATGTGGGAGACAAGTATCATTATGATATTATCGGCGCTTACAGGATCGGTATGAAAACGGCCCACCTGGCCAGGTTTCCCGAATCCAATGGAAAGGCTGATTTTACCTTTCACAGCTATAAAAATTTCGGGAAACTGATAATTAAATTAGGTTATCGTTGACATTAGCCCCGGAGCGAGGTAAGATAGACTATTGTTTTTTGGGGGGGGACAATGGATTTCTCATTCGCTAACCTATTTACCATTCTATTTGTTCTTCTAATCCTGGTGATCTACCGCCAGCTCGACCGAAACAACCGCTCACTGGAAAAGATAAAGCGTTTTTCCGATAAGATCACGAACAACCTGAATGGATTCGTAGAAGAAAGAACCGCCGAAATCAAAGATCTTTCAATCGACCTGCAGGTCAACCTGAAAACCGGCAAGGAAATTCTGAAAAGGATACGGGAGGTCCAGGACAGACTCAACCAGAAAGCCGAGGGATATGAAGAAATTCGAAACAGGCTCAACGACTATGACCGAGCATTGGAGGAGCTCGTTAATATGACGGGCAAGGTCGATGAGAACCTGGCCCGCATAACGGCTGAATCAGTGTTTGTGGATAAGGTGGGAAAAAGAATCAAAGAAGCCAGGGCTCAGCTGCAAAAAGTTGAAGATGATATCCCCCGGATCCGGGATCAATTTAGCCTGGATAATCGCAAGCGTCTCTTAGCCCTGGAAGACGAGTTTGCCAGGAATATAGAAGAGCGCATCGGCGCGATTTTACAAGAGGTAGATGAATCGGATCGGAAGGTAAAAGATTTCTCTTCATACCTCACCCGTCTGGAGTCAAGGCGGGAAGCGCTGGAAGAGGATTCAATAATCGCCCTGAAAAAGAGCTTTGAAGAGTTTGAATTGGAGGCCAAAGCGAAGAGAGCCGGCCTTTTACACCAATTCGTTGCTTCATTAAATAAAATTCTCTCCGAGGCGGACAGTAAGGGTAAACAGTTAAAAAAGGCGCTCGTGGAATCACTGGCCGGCGCCGAGCAAAAGCTTTCCGAACAGCAGAAGCTCCTGGAAGAGACGGCCAGGAAGGGTGAGTCTTTAGAAGCCAAAGTCTTTTCTAATCTAAAGGAAATGGTCAAAAGCGATGCCGAGCAGGTTGCCGGGCAGCGGGAGGCCTTAAGGAAGAACCTGGCCGAGGTAAAATCCTTCGGTGAAGAGCTGGAAAAACGTCTCGAGGACTTAAGCGGCGATATGAGCCGGATCGGCGCGGAAGCTCTAGAGAGAATGGAGAACGCCGCTGAAGAGCTTGAGGTTTCTGCTTTCCAGAAGATCGAGGAAAAGCTCGAGGGCTATGAAGGCGAGGTAGATTACCGGTTCAGGAAGCTGGAAGAAGCGAATGTCGATATTGAAGCCATGGAGGCCAATCTGCGCCGGCTGATGGACAAGATGAGTGCCGGGATCAAGGATGATCTGGATATTTTTGCCGGCAATCTTTCCGAGGAGCGCCGGGAAGAAAAACAAAAAGCCGAAGACTATTTCAGTGCTTTACGGACCGAAATGAAGGAACTGGAGGGCGGGCTCGTAGAGCTGAAATCCCGGGCCTATCAGAACGTTTCCGAACAACTCCAGGTCTTTGAGGACGAGTTCTTTGCGGGACTGAAGAAACGTAATTTGTCGATGGAAGAGAAGGTGGAGGACTGGCAGAAGGGTATTGAAGGCAGGATGGAGGAAATCAACCTGGGTCAGGCTGCCTCCAGAGAAATGCTTGAAAAACAATATACTGAGAACCTGAAGACAATTTTCGATAAGGTCGGGCGTTCATCTTCGGAAGAGCTGAAAAGTATTGAGAATCAGCTTTCAGATTTCAAAGAAAATATAAATAAACGCCTCAACAGTTCGGAACAGACCGTAACTGCCCTTGAGGAGCAGTTTAAAGCAGAATTGGAGAGGTTCAGGCAGGGTGCCCATAAATTGCTGGAAAACGAGGCCACTGGCCTGAATGAGACCCTGGATGAAAAGGTAGGAAAAGTAGCCCAAGATGTGGAAGAGCGGCTCAAAGGGATGGAAAGTGGCTTGAATGGAAGTAAAAAGGAAATCCGGGAAATATTTGCTGCCGCCAGGTCGGAAGCGGCTATCTGGCAGGAAAAAATGCTTGAGAGAATCAAAGAAACTGAGATAGACATCAATGAAAGGGTCTCTTCCGTGCACAGGGAGGCGGAAACGGTCCTGGGAAGTCTCAAGGATGAGTTTTTAGCTCAGCGCGACGATTTGATAGTTTCTACGAATGAAGAGAGGATCGAGCTCAAGAATGAGCTTAAAGAGATATCGGCAGGTATTTCGGCACTGGAAAAAGAGCTGACTAATAAGACCGAATCCAGCCTGGAAAACTTGAAAGGAGACCTTGACACTTTCCGACTCGATTTTGATAAAAAGTGCAAAGATCTGGATGAGGATATAGAGGGGCGGATCAGGGATTTCCGGCAACAGGTGAGCGAATTACGGAAGAAGTCGGATGCTGCGCAGAAGGCGGCTTTCGGGAAGATAGACGAAGACTACCGATTGATGAGCGTAAATCTGACTGGTATGGAGAAGGAAATTAAGGGTTTTATCAACCAGACAAAGCTTTTTGAGCGAGCGGACAGCCTGAAGCTTGACCTCGAAGGCAGAATAGAAGAAATGAATCGCGATATCGATAAGCTGAAGGCCGGGCGTAAGGAGGTCCGGGAGATCGGGAATCAACTCGTAAATGCCAGGCAGATGACGGATGATGTTTCCGCCAGGCTCACCAGGATGCTTTCCGAGCGCAGAAAGATCGATTACCTGGAAACGGATTTCAAGAAACTGCTCGCAGTTTCTAAAGAGTTGGACCATCGGATAGAAACCGTATATTCCAGCCAGGATACCCTGCAGGAAATCCAGGCCAAGATTAAGGAGCTTGAAGATCTTGAGAAAACTACTGAAAGCAGGTATGAGCGCCTGGAGAAAAAGAAGACGATTCTTGAAACCACGACGGCAGGAGTGGAAAGGAGCTTTCAGCTCCTTTACGGCCTGGAAAAGAATCTGGGCGGATTTAAGGAGGAGCTCGCCGGTTTTTCCGATATGATCGGCGGTCTGAAGGCCGATGTCGAACGTCTGGCCGCCAATAAGGAAAAGGCCGATTCCGTGGTGGAAAAGCTGGGAGATCTGGACAATATTATAAAGAACATGGAAACGAGGATGAGTAAACTGGAGACTGCCAGGGAATGGCTGGCCCGTACCGAGACCCGCTTCGAGAATATCGGCAAACAGGCCCAGGAGCAGCTCAGGCTCCTGGAGAGTATCTTAAAGACCGAACAATCCAAATCCACAGAAGGCGCCCCTCCCCTGGATAAACGGGAAACGGTGATCCAGCTGGCTCATCAGGGCTGGAAAACCCAGGAAATATCCAAGGCCACCAAGCTGAGCCGTGGAGAGGTGGAATTGATCCTGGAGTTGGCTCCTAAGAAATAAGGAGAAAGCGATGCCGCTCATCATAGATTACAGCCGCATGATCCCGGCTTTTAACAGGGAGGCGGTCTCTGGCTACCGGGATAAAATCGGCCGGATTCATGAAGACCTGGTCGGCCGGCGGAAGAAGGGAATGCTGCCTTTCTACGATCTTCCCTATCAGGACGTCTCCGGGATTGTAGAGTGCTCTGAAAAACTCAAAGGGAGCTTCAAGAACCTGGTTATCCTGGGGATCGGAGGTTCCGCCTTAGGGCTTTCGGCCCTCAATTCCGCCCTGAGAAGCCCCTACTGCTGGAATGAAGAGACTCCCGCCCTCTATATATCGGACAATATCGATCCGGAAAGGATATTCGCCCTGCTTTCCAGGCTGGAGCCGGCCGAGACAATTATCAACGTCATCACCAAGTCCGGAAGCACCGCAGAGACCATGGCCTGTTACCTGGTTTTCAGGAAATGGCTGCTTGACGCGCTGGGAGAGAAAGGCTTTCGTGAGCGGATGCTCGTGACTACGGATAAAGAAAAAGGTGCCCTGCGGGGAATCTCAGAGCAGGAGCGGCTTTTGAGCTTTACAGTTCCGGACAATGTAGGAGGAAGATTCTCGGTACTGTCACCGGTCGGGCTTCTCCCGGCGGCTCTCCTCGGCCTGGATATCAGAGGGCTCCTCGCCGGTGCCGCCGAAATGGACGTGAGACTCTCTTCACCGGATCTATTCGAAAACCCGGCCTATCTCGGAGCCGTGCTGAACACCATGGGTTATTTGGATGAGCGTAAAATATCCGTCATGTTCGCCTATGCGGACAGGCTGCTCGACCTGGCGGACTGGTACAGGCAGCTCTGGGCGGAGAGCCTGGGCAAACGCCTCGATCTGGACGGGGCGGAAATCAGGGTAGGGCCCACGCCGGTCAAGGCTTTAGGCGTTACGGACCAGCACTCCCAGCTTCAATTGTACCAGGAAGGGCCGGATGATAAGATCTTTACCTTTTTGAAAACAGGCCGGTTTCGTCGGACCGTGGTAATTCCAAAGGACTATGGGAACCTTGAGGCGGTGGCCTATCTCGGCGGCCGCAGCTTGAGCGAGCTCTTTTTTGCCGAGCAGTCTGCCACTGAGGCTGCCCTATTTAAGGAGGGGAGGCCGGTAACCTCGATTACATTTCCTGAGATCACTGCGGAGACTGTCGGAGGTTTCTTTTACTTTTTTGAGGTTCAGACCATCGCGGCCGGAAGCCTATTAAGGATAGATCCTCTTGATCAGCCCGGGGTCGAGGAAGGCAAGCATTTCGCCTACGGGCTCATGGGCCGGCCGGGCTATGAGCATAAACGCCGGGAATTGGATGCCCTTGAGGCCGGGAATCCGGACCTGGTATTTAAGTGATAAGGATCCTATGAGTGGGAATCATACCGGACAATATCATCCTGCACATTCTGGTCCTGGCCGCCAGTTTCTTTGTGCTGGCCAGGAGTGCCAATGTTCTGGTCAGTGGCGCGGTGAGCATTGCTTACCGGCTGAAGATCCCAAAAATGGTCATCGGGATCATCCTGGTGGGTTTCGCCACCACGGCTCCGGAGTTCACCGTTTCAGTGCTTTCTGCGGTCCGTGGTTACCCGGAAATAGCCCTGGGTAATGCGGTAGGGTCCGTTATTGTCGATGACGCCCTGGCCCTGGCCCTGGGTATTCTGGTGGCCCCGGCTGCTATCCGGGTTGAGAAAAAAAGGCTTAAAATTTTCGGATTCTTCCTGATCGGGGTGGATATTCTCGCCTTCGGTTTGAGCCTGAACGGCATCATAGCCCGCTGGGAAGGGCTGGTTCTCCTGGCAATCTTAGCCGGCTATCTGGCCCTGGTGTTTATTATCGAAAATAAAAACAGGAAATCCCAGTCCGAAGATGACCCGGCTTTGGAGACGGCGGAGCTCGTATCCCATGTGAAATCCGGCGACCTGCCGGTCCAATTCTTACGCTTTTTTCTCGGAGTGGCCGGGATCGTCCTTGCCAGCGAGTTCTTGATCGATTCGGCCGTTTTTATAGCCGAAGAATTCGGTGCTTCCAAGGCGGTGATCGGTCTTACCATTGTGGCTATCGGCACTTCCCTGCCCGAGATAGTAACCTGCATTGTGGCGGCCAGAAAGGGCCACGGCGATCTTGCCCTTGGAGACATTATCGGCGCCGACATCCTCAATATCTTATGGATTATCGGGGCGGCCTCCCTGGCCAACCCCATCCGGGTGGACCGCAGCGTCATTTTGTTCGCCTTTCCCTGGATGCTTCTGATCGTCGGAACCATGCTTATCCTGGCCAGATTGGGCTATAAACTGCAGCGCTGGAAGGGAGTGCTGCTCATCTGTCTCTATTTCATCTATTTTACGCTCACGGTCTTGCGATTTTACTCGCCGGAAAGCATACGCCCGCCTGGTTTTTAAAAGGAAATATTGAGCCGAAAAGACTTGACTGCGCCTCACGCCCCTTATTATCTTATTTTTGAAGAACCGCACTGGTTACAGTGTGTCAAAACAGAAAGAAAATAGGAAGCAGAGTAAAACTATGTCTGAAGAGCACGCTGAGGGCTTGGACACATCTAAAAATAAAGAAAAGGATAAATTTAAAAAAGTAAATAAATCGGAAAAGAAGGTTGATTCAGCAGTTGCTGTAGAAAAAGCTGCCGAAGAAAAGGGGAAGCAGGCCGAAGCGGAAAAAATCGAGACCGGCGAAGGCCAAAACGAAGTGGGATCTCGCCTGGAAAATCTGGAAGAACGGGCGACAAAGCTGGAAGAAGAGAACAGTTTTCTGAAAGACCAGCTTTTGCGAAAAACGGCGGATTTTGAGAATTTCCGGAAAAGAATGTTCCGGGAAAAGGGCGAAGGGATCAAGTACGCAAATTCCGCCCTGCTCTCAGACCTGATCGGCATTATCGATGATTTTGAGCGAGCCATTCAATCCGCCGGTGATTCCAGGGATTTTGATTCTTTTCATACCGGAGTATCAATGATCGAGAAGCAGCTCGTGAATATGCTCGATCGAAACTGGGGATTGAAGCGATTTAACTCCACCGGGGAGGAGTTTGACCCGGAAAAGCATCAGGCAATTGCAATTGAAGAAATCGATGAAAACGAAACTTCTGTGGTATTGGAAGATTATCAGAAGGGTTATTACCTCCATGATAGAGTTTTGAGACCTGCCAGGGTCAAGGTCTCGAAACCGGCCTCTCCCACAGAGCAGGAAGACAATGATACTTAAAAATTAGAAGGAGTAAGAAATGGGCAGGATAATCGGAATCGATCTCGGCACTACCAACTCATGCGTGGCCGTAATGGAAGGCGGAGAGGCGGTTGTCATTCAGAACTCGGAAGGTCAGCGGACCACGCCTTCGATTGTAGGATTCACCCAAAAAGGGGAGAGACTGGTCGGCCAACCGGCGAAAAACCAGATGATAACCAACCCGGAAAACACGGTTTATTCCATCAAGCGTTTCATGGGCAGAAGATATAAAGAGGTTCCCGTAGAGATCAAGATGGTTCCTTACCACGTTGAGGATGCGGGAAGCGACGTCAGAATCAAGATTAATGATAAAAAGTACAGCCCCCCGGAAATCTCTGCCGCAGTTTTGCAGAAGATGAAAAAAACGGCGGAAGACTATCTCGGAGAGACGGTCACGGATGCGGTCATAACCGTGCCGGCCTATTTCAACGACGCCCAGAGGCAGGCCACCAAAGACGCCGGTAAGATTTCCGGTCTGAATGTCAAGAGGATCGTAAATGAGCCTACCGCCGCCTCGCTGGCATATGGATTGGGCAAGGATGATAAAGAGGAAAAGATTGCCGTTTATGACCTGGGCGGAGGGACTTTTGACATCTCCATTTTAGAGCTTGGCGAAGGTGTGTTCGAGGTAAAATCGACTAACGGCGATACCCACCTGGGCGGCGATAATTTTGATCAGCGGATCATTGAGTGGTTGGTCGACAATTTCAAGAAGGATTACGGAATCAACCTGAGCCAGGACAGGATGGCTCTCCAGCGACTCAGGGAAGCTGCGGAGAAGGCGAAGATCGAGCTCTCCAGCACCCAATCGACGGAGATCAATCTCCCCTTTATCACGGCCGACGCTTCCGGACCCAAGCATCTCCAGTACAGTTTGACCCGGGCTAAGCTGGAGCAGATGATCGAGGACCTGGTTGAAAAAACAAAGGAGCCCTGCCTCAAAGCGATGAATGACGCGGGAGTGAAACCGAGCGATATCGATGAGATCATTCTGGTCGGCGGTTCCACCCGGATACCGGCAGTTCAAAAGCTGGTAAAAGAGCTGTTCCAAAAGGAGCCGCACAAAGGAGTCAATCCTGACGAAGTTGTCGCTATGGGTGCGGCAATCCAGGGCGGCATCCTGGGCGGGGAAGTAAAGAATGTGCTCCTGCTGGATGTTACCCCCCTATCCCTGGGCATCGAAACCCTGGGCACTGTATTTACAAGGCTGATTGAGCGTAACACTACCATTCCGACCAGAAAGAGCCAGATCTTCTCCACCGCGGCCGACAATCAGACGGCCGTCTCCATCCATGTGCTCCAGGGTGAGCGGGAAATGGCTTCCCAAAACAGGACCCTGGGCAGATTCGACCTGATCGGAATTCCGACGGCTCCCCGCGGTGTGCCTCAGATTGAGGTTACCTTCGATATCGACGCCAACGGCATCGTGCATGTCTCGGCCAAAGACCTGGGAACCGGCAAGGAACAGAAGATCCGTATAGAATCCTCTTCCGGGCTTTCCGATGAAGAGATCAAGAAGATGGTCAAAGACTCGGAGATCCACGCCGAAGAGGATAAAAAAGAGCGGCAGCGCGTCGAGGTCCTTAATGAGGCGGATAATCTCATTTATTCAACCGAAAAATCATTGAAAGATTACGGCGATAAGATATCCGAAGATGACCGCCGGAATATTGAGAATGCGGTAACTGATCTGAGAAAGGCCATGGAAACCGGGAACACGGAAGAGATTAAGGCCAAGAATGAAGCACTGAAGCAGGCCGCCTATAAACTGGCGGAAGAGGTTTATAAGAGCGCTGCCCCCCAGCCGGCCGCATCCCAGGGAGATGCGACCGGGCAGGGCAGCTCGGAAACCGCTCAAGAATCGACTGGAGAAGCGTCAAAGTCCGGAGAGACTGTCGAGGATGTGGATTACGAAGTCGTCGATGATGAGGATACGAAGAAAGACTAAGCGGAACAAGAAGTTAAACTTTGGCAAAAAGAGATTATTATGATGTCCTTGGCCTCCCGAAAGGGGCGCTAAAGGAAGAAATCAAGAAAGCCTACCGGCGCCTGGCAATCAAATACCATCCCGACAGAAATCCCGGGGACAAGTCGGCCGAAGAGAAATTTAAAGAAGCAACCGAAGCCTACGAAGTGTTGGCGGATGAAAAAAAGCGCCGGGCCTACGATCAATTCGGATTTTCCGGCGTGGAAGGTATGGGCGGAACGGCTCATGACTTCTCCTCGGTCTTCAGGGATTTCGAGGACATCTTCGGCGATTTCGGCGGCATCTTTGATTCCTTCTTCGGCGGGGGAACGAGAACTCGCCGGACGGGAAGCAGGAGCCCGGCCAGAAGGGGTTCGGATCTTCGCTATGAGGTTCAGATTCCCTTCGCGGAGGCCGTGTTCGGGACCAAAGTAAATATCTCTTTTACTCGTAATGAGGCCTGTTCGGCCTGTAACGGGACCGGCGCTGATAGGGGGAGCAGCAAACGAATTTGTCCCGCCTGTGGCGGCAGCGGCCAGGTAAGGCGGAGTGCCGGCTTCTTCTCTATTGCAAGTACCTGTCCGACTTGCGGAGGAGAGGGAGAAGTTATCGAAAAACCTTGTGCGGAATGCGGCGGGCAGGGCCTGGTGCGGAAGAATCGAAAAATAATGGTGAATATCCCATCAGGTATCGAGAGCGGTAAGAGGATCAGCATTCCAGGACAGGGTGATGGCGGAGTTGGCGGCGGTCCTCCCGGAGACCTGTACGTGTATGTCCATGTGCTTCCGCATGAGTATTTTGAGCGGGACGGTTACGATGTCTACTGTATTATCCCGATTTCAATAACCCAGGCCTCGCTGGGCGCCGAAATCCAGGTCATGACCCTGGAAGACAATAAAAAAGTGAGGCTTAAAATCCCTCCGGGAACTCAGAACGGGAAAATCCTCCGCTTGAGAAGCGAAGGGATTCCCCATCTCCACAATAAGAACAGGCGGGGGGATATGTATATCAAGATCAGGGTCCAGGTTCCCACCAAAATATCGGGAAGGGCCAGGTCAATCCTGGAGGAATTGTCTGAGCTCACCGGAGAGACTGCCAGTCCCAAGGCGCTGAGGTTGTCGGATATTAAATAACGGTTTAAAATCATTCCGGGAATGCCCGGAGCATTGATTTACGCTAAGACAGTATTGGCCAGCCTGGTTTTATTCCAGTGCTTGATTCTTATCATGAGGCTTCCGGCCTGCGTCAGTAAAGCGGAGCTGGGCTGGTTTTTCCTCATTCTCGTGCTTTTGGGGGGCAGAAGCTTCTTCTGGCACATTATTTCCATTCGAGGATTGTTGTCTTATCTCCTGGTCTGGTCATCCGGTAATTATTTGGCTTTTATAACCGCAGAGAAGAGATTGTGGCGGTGGTATTTGGTTCTTCCGGCCCTGTTTGTCGTTTTTAGTCTTACCGGCATCCTCGGCTTCCACGGCACGCTGCCGTATTTCCTGTTCAACTTTTTTATTATTATGCTGCTCTCCGGTTATCCCTTCACGCTTCTTTTGAAACTATTCAAAATGAGGCATTCCCGGCGTATAATTGTCTATCTTATTTTTCCGGCCCTGATGTACCTGAGCCTGGGATACGATTTTCTTTCCCGGGGCACGGGACTTCCGGTCCTGGAGCTGAGCTTCTGGCTCTCTTTCTTGTTTCTGGCCGGCACAGGCTACGCTCTGACTCAAACCTCTTACCTGGCGGGGATGAGCCTGCAGAGTATGTACAACCGGCTGGGACTCCAGGAAAAAAAGCTTCAGAGCACTTATTCCCGCCTGATCCAGACGGAAAATACACTTCTCCTGCAGGACCGGCTGATCGTTTCCGGGATTCTGGCCACGGGGGCGGCCCATGAGTTTAAAAACATCCTGTCCTCCATCCAGATCTGCGCTGAGTTCGGCCTCTCAAGGATTAATGCCGAAGCCGGGCGGCAGAGCCTGGAAAATATCCTGGAGCAGGCAAGTATCGGCCGCAAATCGGTGACCGGCTTTCTGGATAAATTGATTTCTCAGGGCCGGGAGCAGCCGGAACGCATCCTGCTGAAAGACGTACTGAAGCATCTTCTGGAAATGGCCAGGACGACCTACCGGCGGGAAGGCATACGCCTCATCATAGAGCTGGAGAACCAAAGTATCTACGCCAGAAAAGGCGAGCTGGAACAGGTTCTTTTGAACCTGATCCGTAATGCGGCCGACAGCCTCAGGCGGGCAAAGAAAGCGGGTCTGGATGAAAGAATGATTCGAGTCTCGAGCCGGGAGCAGGAAGAAAGCGTCGTTTTAGAGGTTATCGATAACGGCGGTGGGATTCCCCGGGAATTGGGCAATAGAGTCTTCGAATATTCCGTCTCGGAGAAAAACAGCACCGGGTTAGGGCTTTATCTGGCCAGAATGCTTATTTCCCGTAATGGCGGCAGCCTGGATTATGTCCCTACCGAAGGGGGCGGAAGCTGCTTCCGAATGATTTTCCCCCGATGAGAAGACCATTAAAGTCCTGGATTGAGAACCATGAAAGTTTTAGCCGTTAACCCGGGCGAGAATGAGCTTGAAGCCCTGGCCACATCCGTTATTGCCGCTTTGGGTGGCAGGGAAGAAATCAGGGAATATGAAGGATAATCCGGAGGCGATAAGTTTCGAACGGAGCGATTTAATGAGTGCATCGAGCGGACAAGAGCCCGCGAGCGACAGTATATTCAGGCTCTCCAACAGGAAATACCTGGGTTGCAAAAAAAATCTTCTTGATCCCATCCTGGAGAGAATGCTGGCCATAACGGGTCTGCCGGAAAGTTTTCTGGATGGATTTTTCGGCACCGGGGTGGTTACGGCCGCTATTGCGGCCAGGGGAGTAAAGCGGGTCATATCGGTGGACAGTCTCTACTTCAACAGCGTTATTCTGAAGGCCTTTTTTCTGCCCATCGATGAAGGTAAGAGATTGAAGAGGCTGGTGGATTATCTGAACGACCTGCAGGGAGAAGCCGGTTATATCACTTCCAACTTTGCCGGGCTATACTTTACCGAAGAGAATTGCCTGCGCATGGATGCGGTCCGGGAAGAGATTGAAAACCTGAGGAACACTGCCGGGATTTCCGGTGATGAGCATCTCTATCTTTTGGCCGGGTTTTTGCTCGCTGCGGACCGGGTTGCCAATACGGTCGGCCAGTACGATGCATATCTCAAGCACATCGGCAAGGATAGTATTCTGAACGGCCGGCACCTGGTCGATAACCGGGTCTACAGCCCCTTTCGCCTGCGGATGCTGGAAACCCTGGGCGGAATTGACGGCAAGGTCCTGACCGGAGACCTTCTGGAGATTCCTTTAACCTTCGAGGTCCGGGTCGCTTATTTCGATCCGCCCTACAATACCAGGCAGTATTGTGACAATTACCACCTGCTGGAAAATATTGCCCGCTGGGAAAAACCCAGCCTGAGCGGAAAGACCAGGAAGTTTCCCAGGGACTATTTGAAGAGCAGTTTTTCCAGGCGGAGCTCTGTGAGGGAGGCTTTTACCCGTCTGTTCGAGCGGAACCTGGCGCCTCATGTCTTTCTATCCTATAATTCCGAAGGCCTGCTGAAAAAAGAGGAGCTTTTGGACCTGCTGTCTTCTTTCGGGAAAACCCTCTGTTTCGAGCTGCCTTATACCGTGTTCGGCGGAGGAGCCGGAGTATCCAAAAAGAGGGCGGTCACCGAGTATCTTTTTCATTTAAAAAGACAAGCCTGAGGGATATCTGATTGAAAACGGAGCTTTTTGATGACCAGGGTAACTCCCGTGGGTTCTACTCTTCCCTTAACAGGTTGAATAACCTGAGCGGCAAGGAATGGCTTTTTTGGACCCGCTCCGTGATCACCAGGCTCTATCCGCCCAATTGCCAGCATAAATTGCGCAGTGCTCATGGAGGCCAGAAGCCGCCGGATCTCTGCAGGGACCTGATTAATGTCTTTACCAAGCAAGATCAGTCCGTGCTCGATCCTTTAATGGGGGTCGGAAGCACTCTTTTAGGCGCAGCTCTTGCCGGCAGAAAGGCGACGGGCATAGAGGTTAACCCCCGGTGGATTGAAATCTATAAAGAGGTCTGCCGGCGTGAGGGGTTGAAAGTAATGGAGATCTATGCGGGAGATTCCTCGAGAATTCTTGAAACCCTGGGCGGAAGAGAATTCGACCTCCTTCTTACCGATGTGCCCTACTGGAAAATGGACAGTGTGCCCAGGTCAAAAGGGGCTTTCAAGCGGGTAGGGGAAGCGGCGAAAGCTGCCCCGGTCTCCCGGCTCAAACGGTTTAACAGGTTAGAATATCCCGGCAAAGAGGACTGGCTTGAGAAGATGGGGGAAATATTCAGGAAGGCCGTTCCGCTTTTAAAGCCGAAGGCTTACCTGACTGTCTTTATTGGCGATATGTACTACGAAAATGAATATCACTGTCTTTCAGCAGAGCTCTCCGGGGAGCTTAAGAAAATAAAGGGCCTCGTCTGGAAAGCGAATATTATCTGGTACGATGTTTCCAAGAAGCTTCATCTATACGGATACCAGTATTCTTTCATACCATCCATGATTCATCAAAACATTCTTGTTTTCAGAAAAGAAAGTTGACTGAAAATTAAATTATCTTTTCACGGCCGCCTGGGAAGTTATTAATTTTATAATATCAGGTGTCGAATAGAAAGGATATGAAGGCAATTATTTTTCTCCTGGTTCTTTTTATGTTAACCGTGGCGGCGGGAGCGGTCCCCACATTTACAACCGATGAAAATAAAGACGGCCGGCCGGATCAATGGGTCGAGATGAGCAATGGCAGGATCATCAAGATGAGCCTGGATCGGAACTACGATGGGAGTATCGATTATACGGTAGAATTTGATGAGAATAATCGAAAAGTATACGAAGAGTTCGATTATAATTATGATAAAAACATGGACGATTTTTATTATTATTCGGATGGCCGGTTGATCAGGCAAGAAATCGATTCCAATTTTGACAGCCGGATCGATATCTGGATCTATCTGAACGAGGGAATGTATATCAAAAGTTATGAGATGGACACGGACTTTGACGGGACCGTAGATACGCGAAAAAATTATGGGTCTTGATGGTTCTACCTGCCGTGATGATTGTCTTCGGTTTTCATGCCATAGAAGAAATTCTAAAAAAGAGAGACATCCGGTCTGCCGATAATCCCGCCACCCTCTACATTTCAACAAAAACCAGCAAAACCGAGCGGCTTGAAAGTTTAGCCCGGCAGGCCGGGCTCGGCGTTCACCATGTTTCGGACCGGGAGCTCGACCGCCTCTGCGGAAGCGACCGGCACCGGGGCGCGGTCTTAAGATTGGAAAATGATCCGGAGATGGTGAAAAACGATCTTCAAACCGAATTAAGGAAGATCGACCGGCAACAGGCCCTCATCCTGCTCCTGGATGAGATTACAGACCCCCAAAACCTGGGGGCGATCCTACGCTCGGCGGATCAGTTCGGCGCAGAGCTGGTAGTTATCCCCAAAAGACATTCGGCCAGGGAAACCAGGACCGTTTTAACCGCCTCATCCGGGGCCAGCGCCTACATTCCCATTGTGACGGCGCCGAACCTGGTCCAGGCGATCGAGCCCTGTAAGAAAGCCGGCTTCTGGATTTACGGGGCTCACCTTAAAGGGGCCAGGGTGGATTCGGCCGACCTTCGGGGGAAAGTAGCGCTCGTTTTGGGCAGTGAGGGCAGGGGGCTAAGGCGCCTGGTGGCGGAACGCTGCGATACACTGGTGCGAATCCCTGCCTGCGGTCAGGTGGATTCCTTCAATGTTTCGGTAGCGGCCGGAATACTGATGTACGAGGTAAGAAGGCAGCAGGGTTTTTGGCGCTAATCTCTTTCCATGCCGGGAACCTTTACCTTGTGAATGATGGTAAAATG
>CAZERV010000042.1:0-19497 GCA_964514815.1 uncultured Spirochaetaceae bacterium
AAGGAGGTTCCAGATTTGTAGTATAGCTGCCCAGTTAGGGGTATTATCCTTCACATATGACGTATATGCATCCTCAAATACAGCATTTTTGCTGGTATATTAAAATAAATCATGCAGAAAAGCAATGATATTGAGATGATAGCCGCTTTTATGAAGTATAACGCCTCAGGCATAGCAGATTATCCAGTCGGCATCGCTCACACTGCTCCAATATACCGGCGAGAATGCAAGTATTATCGAAGAAAACACCGCCAAAAAAGCGGGTATATAAAAGCAGCAGCTACAATTTGGCTGTATAACTACTATAGAGACTGCTTTGATAGAGGATAGGAAATGGTGTTCAAACATTGCGTTAGCGAGGATGTCGTTATTTCGGTCAGCAGCGTGATCAACTATGAAATCCAAGGGATCAAAAAAAATATGTGCGTCAGGACTGGCCGGTCAGGGAGCGCATTCAAAAATTATTTCACGCAGAGCTCTGCGTGAAACCTCTTCAGGGAAACCTCAAGGGTATCTATAAAAGAGAAGGACAGACCCCCCGTATGTTTTTCGCTCCGAAAGCAGCAGACTGCCTATCTTATCCGGGAAAACTTCTTCTTTGAAGATATGGATGATCAAAGTTCCGGTATCGTTCAACAGTTTTTTTTCCGCCAGCCGGCGAATAACTTCGGCCTTGCCTGGCTGGGTGAAAGGCGGGTCCAGATATATGATATTAAAAGAACGCTTTTCGCGCCTGATAAATCGCTCCACCGGCATTATATTGATCTCAATATCCGTGCCGGTAAAGGCGGTGTTTCTTTCGAGAACCCTCTTCTTGCCGTAATCCTTTTCCACGAAGACCACCGGACGTGCGCCCCGGGAGACCGCCTCCAGCCCGACAACGCCTGAGCCGGCATAGAGGTCCAGGAAGGAACGGCCCCGGAGATCTTTCAAAACGGCGAAAAGGGACTCCCGCATCCGGCCCATGGCAGGTCTGATGATTCCTTTGGGACAGAGTATGTTTCTTCCTTTATAAATGCCGCCCGTGATCTTCATCGATCGGCACCGTGTAAAAGCTCCCGTCCCGGGTCATTCTCCAGGAGCTCGTAAACATCCTTTCGGGCGGTCAAAAAGACGCTTCTGTCCCGCCAGAGGTCCGCCAGCCCCAGCTTGAAAAAACCTGCCTGCTGGAAGCCTAACAGATTTCCCGGACCGCGGATTTTCAAATCCTCCTCGGCTATCTCGAATCCGTCATTGGTGGTTTTGATGATCTTCAGGCGCCGGACTCCTTCTGCAGTGAGCTCCCTGCCGTAAATCAAGTAGGCAAAAGACTGTTCATTTCCCCTGCCGACCCGGCCCCGCAGCTGATGCAGGCTGGAAAGGCCGAACCTTTCCGCCTGCTCGATCACAATGCAGGTGGCATTGGGAACATTTAGGCCCACTTCCATAACCGTGGTGGCCACGAGAATATTTACCTTTCCGGAAGTGAAAGCATACATGATGAGGCGCTGCCTGTCCTCGGGCACCCGGGAATGGATCAGCTCCACCCGGAAATCGGGAAACACCTCCCGGGCCAATTTCCGATACATGGACTCCGCATCTTTCAGCTCCTTCATACCCGATTCCTCAATCAGGGGATAGACGAAATAAGCCTGCCTGCCTTTCCTGACCTCCAGGCGGACTCGCTCATAGACCTTCTCCTCATTTCCTTGCCGGGTCAGGTGGGTAAGAACCGGTTTTCTGCCCTCAGGCAGTTCCCTGATCTCAGAAAGCTCGAGATCGCCGTAAATACTCATGGTCAGTGTCCTGGGTATCGGCGTAGCGGTCATCAGGAGCAGGTCGGGATGATTTCCTTTTTCAAGTATAGCCTGCCTCTGGCGGACACCGAAACGATGCTGCTCGTCTACCACGACAAGCCCCAATTTTTTATACCGGATATCTTCCGAAAAAAGGGCATGAGTGCCGATTAAAATATCTATCTCCTGTCCGGCCAGGGCCCGCCGGAGCTTCTGTCTGGCCTTTTCTTTTATGCTGCCGGATAGAAAGCCGATTTTTACTCCCAGCGGCTCAAAGATCCCGGCCGCGGTATCGGCGTGCTGCCGGGCCAGAAGCTCGGTGGGAGCCATAAAGGCAACCTGTTCTCCCGATTCAATCACATCCAGGCAAGCCAGGAAAGCGACATGAGTCTTGCCGCTGCCCACTTCTCCCTGAAGGAGCCTGGCAGCCGGGTGCGCCGAAAATAGATCCTTCTCTATCTCGAGCAGCACCTTTTCCTGATCAGACGTCAACGGGAACGGCAGTCTCTTAAGCAGTTTTTCTTTTAAATTAAAAGGGGGCTTGAGCCTCCGTTTCTCTATACTCTTTCTTTTCCACCTGCTCTTTCCCAGAGCCATCTGGTAATAAAAGAGTTCTTCATAAATCAGGCTTCTTCGGGCCGACTCAAGCTCAACTTTTGATTCCGGGAAATGAATTGCCCGGAGGGCCCGGTGTTTTTCCAAAAGACCGCGTCGCCTTCTTAAATATTCCGGCAGCTCGTTCGACAATCCCGGCCGCTGGGTCGGCCCTCCATGGCCGCAGCGGCACGTCGGCCTCCATGCCTCCGGCCGCTGGGTCGGCCCTCCATGGCCGCAGCGGCACGTCGGCCTCCATGCCTCCGGCCGCGGCTCCTTTTCCGGTCCCGGTCCATCCTCTGGCTGAATCAAATGCAGGGCCTGCCCAATCAGGCGGCGCAGGGTCTTCTGGGTCAGACCTTCGGTAAGGCCGTAAAGGGGAATGATCCTGCCGAACCATTCACTCCTCTCTTCATAAGCCTCCAGGTCGAAATTACTGCACTGCAATTCTCCGTATCTCATTTTGAAGCTGCCGGATACCCAGAAAAGCTTTCCCGGAACAAGGATATTTTTAAAATACGGCCTTCCGAAACAGATCAGGAATGCCTGTCCGGAATTATCCTTTATACATATCTTTAAAATCTTTTGATATCCCCGGCCGGTCCACTCGCTCGAATGCACATGGACCAGGATATTGATCCGCTCTTTTTTCAAGAAGTTTTCAAGCTCATCCCGCTCCCGGCGGTCCTGGTAATCCTTCGGGTAGCAGGAGAGGAGATCGCTGACAGTGCGAACCCCGATCCGGGCCAGCCTGCCGGCAAGCGCCGGCCCGACACCTTTAAGAACGCTTACCTCCTGGTTGAGATCCTGCAGATACATCCTTTAATGTCAAATTGGCAAAGCCACAAAAATGCTTACCAGGCCCCTGGCCAGGATGCCGCCCAGAATCCAGATGACGAAGAGGAGGGCTATGGTCAGGTAGAGATATTGAGACTCACTTCCAGGTTTTTTAAGGGGAAAGTATTTGGCAACCAGGCTGACAGCCGGTTGAAGCATCATACTCACCATCCGGCCGAAGGAAGACTCGCTTCCCCTGCCGATATTGAGGATGACTGCCCTAATGATGGCCAGGATCAAAAACAGGAAAATCAGAAAGGAAAGACCGGACCAGACGGCGCCTAAAATAGAGCCGAGGAACAAACCGAGGGTTATTTTCCCGTAGTTAAGTATGGAATTGACTAAATTAAACAGCACAACCAGGACTAGAATCGCCGCTACAGGGGTAAAATCAAACATTCCCTTTTTCAAGAATTTCAACCCCGAAAAAAGGGAAAGATAGGGATCGGTAACCTGAACCAGGAGCTCCCAGGGCTTTCCGGAGGCTGCGCCCCGGAACCGGGTGAACATGATTCGGATTAAAATAAGAACCATATAAACCGCTATAACTGTACTGACTATCCTCAACATCTGTAACATTTTGCCTCCATTTTTTATTTAAGATCGATCATTGCATAATGATCCTGTATAACCTGGATTCGGTGGAGATTCCAGGAGATGCGGTAACCTCCCTAAAGGCTTTCCTGGCCATCCCCTCTTCCGCCGGGTCGACCAGAACATAGAGGTCCGAAGGTTTTGACCGGTCTTCCCATTTCTGATGTACCGATTCGATATTTATTCCGTTCTCCGCCAGCAGTCCGGTGACGGTCGCCCAAATTCCGGGACGGTTTTCCGTGACAAAGTGAAGGAAATAACGGTAACTCATTCGCAGGACCGGGTAAAGCTTGCTCTTCTTCGAAGTTTCGATTCTGGCAATGTCTCCCCTGGCATGGAGCACGATTCTCTGCACGAGATCGCCGAGGTCGGAAGCAACCGAGGAAGCGGTAGCATTCCCACCGGCGCCTCTGCCCATATAAACGGAGGATCCTAAAAAGTCCGAATCGATGAAAATCGCATTGACCTCATTGCGCACCAGGGCCAGGGGATGCGCCCTGGGCAGTAAGGCGGGAAATACGGCAACCGCAGGCTTTCCTTCTTTGAACTCGGCAGAGGCTATGGGCTTGAAAACGAAACCGGAGGATAAAGCATACTCGATTTCTTTGGGAGTGATAGTGGTAATCCCCTCACAGAGGACTTCCCGGTAATCTATCCACTGGCCGAAGGCAAAACTGGCCAACAGGCTTATCTTCTGGGCCGCATCGCCTCCCTCTATATCCAGGGACGGGTCCCTTTCGGCGAAACCCAGCTCCTGGGCCTCTTTCAGAGCTTCCCGGAAGTCTAAATGATCCTCCGTCATTCTGGTCAGAATATAGTTCGAAGTGCCGTTTACAATTCCTATTATTCTTTCGATCCGGTTACCCATCAGGCTTTCCCGAATGATCTTGATAATGGGGATTCCTCCCGCTACGGAAGCTTCGAATTTCAGCTTTACCCCCATCTCTCTGGCCAGGGCAAAAAGTTCGTTTCCATGGAGAGAGAGCAGAGCCTTGTTGGCCGTAATCACGTGCTTTCCCCGCCGGAGGGCCGATTTAACGAGCTCATAGGGTCCTTCTATCCCGCCGACCAGCTCGATGATGATCGGAATATCCGGATCCTCTACGATCCCTTTGAAACCTTCCACAAACTTATGCCGCGGTGCAGTCGAACGGTCTTTCGAAAGGTCCTTGACTCCGATTTTGCTTATCTCAATTTCGACACCGATCTTTTTGGCATACAAATCTCCGTTCTGCTCGATGAGGCGATAGAGACTGGAGCCGACGGTCCCGAACCCGATGAGCCCTACTTTTATTCTTTCCATACTTCCTTTACCTGCGGATAAGCCCGCACCGCATCAAGCACCTCATCAGCGGCTGAAACAGCGATCTGGGTGGATGCCTTGATAACGATTTCACCCCGATCGACAGGCTTTTCAAAGTGAAAATATACAGCACAGTTGCCAGGCCTTTCAATCATAAAATCCCTTAGTTGTAAAAAATTATCTTCATTCCCGCTATCTCTGGCGATGCGGACGTGGACCTCCCTGGCCTCATGCTCGCCGCTCTCTTCAGGCAGGGACACCTTTTCCACTATCAATTTCGGCTCTCCCCGGTTTGTGTCAATTTTGCCCCGAACTGCCAGGATCCTGCCATCGGTCAAAAGCTCTTTCGAGCTTTTGAAAATCTCCGGGAAGATTACCAGCTCAATAGAGCCGGCCAGGTCTTCCAGCATCCCGAAGGCCATTCGCCTCCCGGTCTTGGTATTGATGACCTTCAGGTCTTTGAACAATCCGATCAAAAGGTGGAGCCTGTCGGAAGAGGTCGCCTCCACCCGGGCGAGATCGAGAGTAACATTGTTTCGGATAAGAGTCCGGTACCTATCCAGAGGATGGCCGGAAAAGTAAAAGCCGAGATTCTGCTTCTCGTGATTTAAGAGCTCCAGGGCCGGCCATTCTTCAACCTTTTCAAGATTGATCTGAGGCAGACCCTCCGACTCCAGGGCTTCAAAAAGAGTAACCTGGCCGTACTTCTTGCTCTCCTTGGTCTCGCTTACGATCTCCAGGGTCTTATCCAGATTATGGAATAGAGTCGCCCGGTTCCAATCGAAGCGTTCGAATACTCCGCAGAGAATGAGCGTTTCAACTACCTTGCGGTTGATCACTTTCAAATCCACCCTTTCCAGGAACTGCACGAATCCTTTGTACTCACCGCCCTGTCTCCGTTCTTTTAGAATCTCATCGACTGCAGCAGCGCCGACATTCTTGATCCCCTTCAGTCCATAGATGATCCGGTCATCCATCACCGCAAAATCACTTTCCGATAGGTTGATATCCGGAGGGAGTATCTCAATGCCCATCTCTCGGGTTTCGGATATATATTCGGACAGCTTGTCAGTGGAATTGATTTCATTAGTCAGGTTGGCGGCCATAAACTCAGCCGGATAATTGGCCTTCAGGTAGGCGGTCTGATAGGCCAGCACGGAGTAGGCGGCCGCATGGGATTTGTTGAATCCGTAGCCCGCAAAGGGAACTAGAAGATCGAATATTTTTTCCGCCGCTTTCTTGGTAAAGCCGTTCTTGACTGCCCCATCGATAAACTGGATCTTCAGCCTGGGCATTGCCTCGGGTTTCTTCTTTCCCATTACCCGCCGGACTATGTCCGCCTCGCCCAGGGAGAATCCGGCCACTTTCCGGGCTATCTCAATGACCTGTTCCTGATAAACGATAACCCCGTATGTCTCTTTGAGGATCTCTTCCAGCTCAGGCAGGGGATAGCGGATAGGCTTTTTCCCCCTCTTGGCGTCAATGAATTGATCGATAAACTCCATGGGTCCCGGCCGGTAGAGGGCATTCAGGGCGATCAAATCCTTTATACTCTCCGGTGCGGCCCGCTTGAGGACTTCCTGCATTCCCTGGCTTTCGAACTGGAAAATACAGGTGCTTTTCCCCTCTCCTAAAAGCTTGAAAGTGGCGGCATCATCTTCGGGAAGCTCAGCCAATTTCAGCTCGATTCCCCTATTTTTTAAAAGCTCCAGGGTATAATTTATAAGAGTAAGGGTTTTCAGGCCTAAGAAATCCATCTTTACCAGGCCGCATTCTTCCAGATAATCCATGGTGTATTGAGTGGAGATCGAGCCTGTCCTGGAATCGCGGTAGAGAGGCACGTAATGAGTCAGCTCTTCCCTTCCGATCACGATTCCGGCGGCGTGGGTGGAAGCGTGCCGGTTAAATCCTTCCAGCTTCAAGCTCGCCTCTATTAGCTGCCTGTGTTTATCGCTTTGTTTGGCGAGCTTTGCCAGCTCCTTATCCAGCTTTAAGGCAGCGCGCAAATCTATTCTTGGACCCTGTGGAACCAGTTTGGCGATACTGTCCGCTTCGGCATAGGGCAGATCGAGGACCCGGGCTACATCCCTGATTACCGCCCGGGCCTTCAATCTCCCGAAGGTAATAATCTGTCCCACCCGCTCTTTTCCGTATTTGCCAATCACATAGTCGATTACTTCGTTGCGGCCTTCATAACAAAAATCGATATCGAAATCAGGCATGGAAACCCTCTCGGGATTCAAAAAGCGTTCAAAAATAAGCCCGTAATGCAGTGGATCGATATCGGTAATCCTCAACGAATAAGCAACCAAAGAGCCGGCTCCCGAGCCCCTGCCGGGTCCGACGGGAATCCCATGCTGGCGCGCAAAACGGATAAAATCCCAGACAATGAGGAAATAGCCTGTATAACCCATGGATTTGATTATGGAAAGCTCATACTCGAGACGCTCTCGAATAGACGGGGTAACCGGGTTATAGCGTTCCTCGAGCCCTGACCGGGCAATTTCTGAAAGATACGAATCCAGGTCATACCCTTCGGGGACCAGGTAGCGGGGAAGGAGGGGACCAGGAAGCGGGATCGACAGATCGCACTTTTCGGCGATGCTCAAGGTATTGGTAAGCGCCTCGGGCAGTCCTGAAAAAATTCCGGCCATCTCCTCCTGGGACTTGAAGTAAAACTCAGGATATTCGAACTTAAGCCTCTTTTCATCGGTAAGCTTTTTATTAGTGCCAATGCAGATCAGGATGTCCTGAGCCAGGGCGTCATCTTTACCCGCATAATGGATATCATTACTGGCCGCCAGCGGGATCCCGGTCTCTTTAGCTATCCGGAGAAGACCTTTTATAATGATTTTCTGCTCCGGAATGCCATGATTCTGCAGCTCCAGATAGAAGTTGCCGTCCCCAAAGAGATCCCGGTAAAAAGCGGCTTTCCCCCGGGCCTCTTCCGGTTTGTTTTCCAGAAGCAGACGGGGGATTTGACCCGCCTGGCAGCCGGATAAGCAGATGAGACCGCGGCAGTATTTTTCAAGGAGCTCATCATCGATGCGAGGTTTATAATAGAAGCCTTCGGTATACCCTGCTGAAGAGAGCTTTAATAAGTTCCGATAGCCCTGCTCATTCCGGGCCAGGAGAACCAGGTGGTGATAGCGAATGTTTTTTTCCCCGCCGGTCCTGGATAATCTCGAATCAGGGGCCAGGTAGAACTCAGAACCGATGATCGGCTTAATTCCATTTTTCCGGCACTCTTTATAGAACTTTAACGCCCCGAACATATTTCCGTGATCGGTGAGAGCCAGGGCGGGCATACCGAAAAACTTGGCCCTGGCTACCATACTCTCGATAGATTCGGCGCCGTCCAACAGCGAGAAATCGGAATGGTTGTGGAGATGGACAAACTCGCTCATGATTTCCTTTAAAAGGACTCTACTATAAATCGCTCAAAAATAGAAGATCTAAAACTCGAGGCTCTTTTGATTTAACTCGCCGATAAACCATTTGACCAGCCTTAAAGCCGTTGCTCTCTTATAGAATCCTTTAATAGATGAAGCCGGCTTCAGCCTCTCCTGTAGATCGGCAACCAGGGCGTTCACTTCTTTGGCCGGCACCGGAAGTTTACCTCCTTCTAATTCGGCCTCCAAAGCCCTGCTTCGAAAAAGCCCTGGTTCAAGACCCCCGAAAGAAAAATGAAAACTCTCCAACACTCCTTTTGCAAAGCGAGCCGTCCCGGCAAAATTAATTATGCTCCGGGCAGATGTTCGTCTTCTGCCCACTTTCCGGAATACCTGGTAGTCCCATTCTTCCAGGGGAATGCGGATTCGGACCAGAACTTCTCCCGGTTTCAGATTGGGCGCTTCCGAACCGGAGATAAAATTGCTGACCGGAAGCCACCTGGAGCCTGAGAGGCTTTTCAGCTCCAATTGAGCGTCAATAGCGCACAGAGCGGGCAAGGAATCGTTAGTCGGCGCGGATGAACAGATGTTTCCGCCCAGGGTAGCCAGGTTCCTGATGGAAGGGCTCCCCAGGGAGCGTAAAGATTCGAAAAGCACCCTGGGAATGATATGGCGCCCGATACTCAAAATTCTGGAAATCGACAGGCAGGCACCGATATCCAGGTACCGCTGGGACCGGGAAATTTTCGATAGCTCCGCTACATTTCCCAGGTAAATCACCTTTTTTGGAAAAGCAAGCTCCCGCGCCTTTCCACTTGCAGCCTCGGGCACAATCTCGGTTCCACCGGCGAAGAGAAGCGCCTCCGGGTTCTTGCTGTAAAGCCTGAGCAGCCCGTTTAAAACCCTGGGACGGTAAATTTTAACCTGGGTGTGTTCCGCTTTCATCCTACCCTTTCCTGGAATCTTTGCGCGGCCGTTTAGAACCCTCAAGAGCGGTCCCGTAGCCGGCGCAGCGGCAGATATTCCCGGAAAGGGCTTCGCGGATCTCTTCCCGGGTCGGATTCGGATTCTGCATTTTCAAGGCGGCAATGGCCATCTGCATCCCGGGAGCACAGCAGCCGCACTCGAAAGGTTGAATTTCGGCAAAGATCTTCTTAACTCCTGCGAAAATTTTTTCCTTTACCAGCCCTTCAAGCGTTACGATTTCCGAATCAACGAGCCTGAAAGCGGGAATCAAACAGGAATTCACCAGGCTGCCGTCCATTAGCACGAGGCACGCCCCGCATTCACCCTTTCCGCATCCTTCCCTCACCTGCTTCTGCCCCAGGTCGTTCCGCAAGATATCGACCAATCTTCTTCCCGGCGGGCATTGAATAAATACATTTTCCTTGTTGAGGAAAAATTTTAGTTTTATACCGGCGCCGGGCATCTCAAGACTCCTCCAGGCATTCCTGGACCACCTCCGGGGTCAGGGGAATTCGATCCAGGTAAAGGCCGGTAGCCTGGGAGACAGCGGCTGCGTAAGCCGGGGCTAAGCCGAGAAAGGGAAGATCTAAAAATTCTTTCGGACCTGCCGATGCTGATTTATCGCTTCCCTCTAATAAACGAAGGAAAACCGGAGGCACGTCGAGAATTCCGGGCACGTGATAATCCGTACAGGCCTGCCGGTCAAGCCGGCCGAGATCGAGGCTCAACACTTCCATACTGGCTCCGCCTAAAGCCTGAATAATCCCTCTCCCAAACTGCGCCGCGGCCCGCCTCTTATCCGGCATATCGCCGGCATCCACCACTGTCCAGATTCCCAGGCAGACAGATTCCAGGGTTATGGGATCGACTTCCAGATCGACAACCGTTCCGGCCCAGGCATAGGCCTCTTTAGATTTAAATGCGTCAGGGTCCTGCTTGAGTCTCTGCGGCCGTTTATAGCTTCTCTTTACTTCTATTGGTAGAGAACTGGTGATTCTTCGCTTCTTAATCGCCAGACAGCACTGCTCGACCAGTCCTGCTCCGATAGTAAAAGCCCGGGACATGGTGGCCGGACCGGTGTCCGGCACTGACTTTGTATCAATAGGCTCAATCCTGACTTTGGCGGTATCCATCTCCAGGATCTTTGCGGCCAGGTCCTTAAAACCGGCAGCTAAGCCCTGGCCCATATCGGGCAGCGAGCTGAAAATCTTCAGCTTCCTGTCTCGCTCGAGACGCACTTTAATCGAATATTGGGCCTTTTCTACACCCGGAAAAGCAGCCGGCCGGGTACCGAAAGCCGAACCGGAACCGGAGGCCTTCCCTCTTCCGGAAGCCCGCTTAAGAGGCGCCTGAGTGGGAAGCACCGGATGCCCGCTTCCCTGGCAGCAGATCGAGAGCCCGATTCCTCTTAAGGGGCCTGAGGAATCAAACAGGGATTTCCGCCTCTTTTTCAAAGCGGAATAAGCGGCGTATTTTCTACGAAAATCGGAGAGCCCCACCACCTCATCGAGAACTCTTCCGGCGCTCGAGGCGCCGCTCATTCTCCCGCCGGCAGCGGTTATCTCTCCATCACTCAAGAGGTTCTTTTTTTTCCAGACATATGGATCCATTTGAGAGATCTCGGCCAGGCGGGCGGATTGCATCTCTATGGCAAAGAAAGCCTGATGCCTTCCCGCGCCCCGGAACAGGCCGGACGGCACCTTGTTGGTGACAACAAGCCTGGCCTCGACTTCCATATTCCGGCAGCGGTAAGCGCCGCAGGCAGCCAGGGCCGCATAAACAAGCGCTTCCGAAGAATCGGTTTTATAGGCTCCCGCATCCAGCAGAATGTCCGCCTTCATGGCCAGGGAATTCCCGTTCCGATCCAGGGCTGTCTTGAGGTGAATCAGGGAGGGAAGGCTTTTAGGGGTAAAGCAGAAATCTTCTTCCCGGTCATAGACCAGCTTGACCGGTCTGCCCGCCGCATAAGAGAGCAGGGCCGCATGTCCGGCAATAAGAATGGAGGGCAAAAACTTTCCTTCAAGTGTTTCGCAGAGACAGGGAACGATAACCCTTATTTTTCGCTCCGGCAGGCCGAGCATTTCGGCCAGCTCTCTCCGGACTGAAAAGGGGTCCTGGGTGGCAGCGTAAAGAGTCAGCGATCTGCCGTTCCAGGAGGCCGCCGCGCCCTGGCTGTCCGGATATAGATGTTCCCGGGCCCCCGTTTGATAAGAGCTTTCCACAATTTGATAAGCCTCCCGGAAAGCAGGATCAGGCTCACCCCTGGTAAAGCGGATCCTATCGACAACTTCCTTTTCCCCCGCTTCAGCGGGATTGAGCAGGGGAGTTTTTTCCTCATACTCAATTTGAATTCGGGCAGCCAGGCCGGACAGGACCTCCCGGTCCGGACCTGCCAGCAGCATAATCGGCTCCCCGAAATAATTCACCGCAGAATCGGCTAAGAAAGGCATACTGTTTCCTCTTGAGGAAACAGAGGTTCTTCCGGGAATATCCTTCGCCGTAACAGCCAGGCAGCCCTCAGGTAGGGGAGGAGTGGACAGTTTGGTTATTCTCCCCCTGGTGATGGCTGAGCGCACCGTCAGGCCTGCCAGGGAGCCTTTAAGCTCGATATCGTCGATAAAACTGCCCATTTTCTGTCTCATCCCTTCCGGTAATTGCGGCTGCCGATCTTTCTCACCGTCCGGATGACCCTGCTCACCTTCTCATCCGTTAAACCGGGATAAATGGGCAGGCTCATGGTTTTTAGAAAATTTTTCAAAGCCACCGGAAAATCTTCCTTCTTATAACCGTAACGCTTTCGATAATAAGGCATGATATGAAGGGGGATGAAATGAACGGAGACTCCGACCCCGTTTTCAAGCATTTTTTGCACGAACCGGTCCCGGTCTATGGTCAGCCTCTCCGGAACAAGTTTTATCATGAAAAGATGCCAGGACTGACGGCGATCATTTTTAGGCAGGCTCAAGAAATCGCAATCAGATAGACCTTCCAGGTAGCGGGAAGCGATTTTTTCTCTCATCCTTAAAAACCGGCCGGCCTTTGTCAATTGAACCAGCCCGATCGAGGCCGCCAGGTCCGAGAGGTTATATTTGTAGCCCGGCTCAACCACCTGGTAATACCAGGATTCAGTTGCGGCAGTGTAGCGGTCCCAGGCATCCCGGTCAAAGCCGTGAAGTCTCATGATCCGAATGCGGCGGGCCAGATCGTCACGGTCCGTGACCACCATTCCCCCCTCACCGGTGGTGATCGGCTTGGTGGCATAGAAAGAAAATACCCCGAGGTCTCCCAGGGTTCCAACGCGGCGGCCGCCGGAAGTTACCGGCATGGCATGGGCAGCGTCTTCAATTACCGGAATTCCATACTCAGCCGCTGTCTTACCGATTTCCTCCATGTTACAGGGATAACCCGCAATATGAACCGGAATGAGAGCGGAGACTTTTCCGGCCTGTTTTTTAAGCGCCTCTTTCAGCAATACCGGCGAGAGATTATGAGTCTCCTCTTCAATATCAACAAAGAGAGGATCGGCATCAAGATAGCGAATTACTTCGGCGGTGGCAGCAAAGGTATAAGGACTGGTAACGACCAGGGATTTCGGTTTTACCCCCACTGCCTCCAGGCACAGGTGGAGACCGGAGGTGCCCGAGTTTACGGCCAGGGCATGTTTTGTTCCGACCCAGGCGGCAAACTCGGCTTCAAACCGGGCAGCAACCTTGCCCGTGGTCAGCCACCCGCTTCGCAGCACCGATATTACGGCTTCCTCCTCTTCCCGCTCGAGCAACGGTCTGGAAAAGGGAATAAACTTAGTAGGTCGGTTCATTTTCCCGTATGCTCAAAGTAGGAATAATACGCCTTAACGCTTTCTTTAGCTCTCTGCGGTTCCAGTATAGCCCATTCCGAGCGGGTTTTGTGAAACAGATTGATTCAAGCTCCTCCAGGATGGCCTCTAACCGGCCGTTGAGCACGCTCTCTCGCTTAAGCTTCAGAATTTTGGGGTACTCCGTTTTCTCCGGTAGGTCATGCTCTCCCCAGAGCTTCTCGAACAGCTTTTCCCCGGGGCGCAGACCCGTATAAGCAATCGGGATCTCCTTTTCCGGCTCATAGCCGTAAAATCTGATCATCTGTTCGGCCAGCTCTTTGATCGAGATCGGCTCTCCCATATCGAGCAAATACAGCCCTCCCGGCCGGCCCACCCCGCCCGCCTGCAGGACCAGACTGGCCGCCTCCGGGATGGTCATGAAAAAGCGCCTGGCTTCCGGATGAGTCAGGGTAACCGGTCCGCCTTTCAGGATCTGTTTTCTGAAAAGCGGAAAAATGCTTCCCCGGGAGCCCAGGACATTACCGAAACGGACCACCAGATAAGCATATCCCTTTTGCGCGCCCTTTCGCAGAACGATCTCCTCGGCAAGGAGCTTTGAGGCTCCGTAGACGCTGGTCGGCTCGACCGCCTTGTCCGTGGAGATTAAAACCAGGCGCCTGGCGCCCGCTTCCAGAGAGGCATCCACGGCATTCAGGGTGCCGAATACGTTATTTTTCACCGCTTCCACCGGGTTTGCCTCAAGCATTGGCACATGTTTATGGGCCGCCGTATGAAATACGACCTCCGCCTTAAGCCGGCGCAGGATGTAGAGCATGTAATCCCGGTCCTGAAGCTCGCCGATTATGGGCACGATCACCGCCTTTTCCCCGACCCCCTCTTCCTGAAGCAGGCGCAGCTCCCGCTCTATCTCATAGATGCTGTTCTCCCCGTGCCCGAAAAGATAGAGCCTCTCCGCACCTCCGGAGAGAAGCTGCCTGGAAAGCTCCCCTCCTATGCTGCCGCCGGCGCCGGTTATCAAGACTCTCTTTCCGCGCAGGTAGTAGAGGCTTTGTTTCAGATTCACCTTTACGGCCTGCCTGGCTAAAAAGTCTTCAGGGTCTATCTCCCTGGCCTGAATCAGATGGGCTTCTCCTTCGAGAATTTGGGAAAATCTGGGCACGATGCGAATTCTGGAAAACTCGGCCCGCTTTAAGGTGCCGTAAATCGCTTTCAACTGATCCCTGGTCGCGCCCGGCATGGCTATGATCGCCTCATTGGCCGGGGTGGTCTTAAGCAGGTCGATAACCGCTTCTAGCGGTCCCAGGACAGGAATTTCATGGTTCATTTTCCCGATCTTGGCCGGATCGTCATCCAGGAAGGCAACCACCCGGCCGAAAATCTTTTTAGATTGAATCTCCCTGGCAATGGTTGTTCCGGTGAACCCGGCGCCGATAATATAGATCCTGTTCTTGGAGCGGCCGCTGGTCATATTCTAATTTTCGGAGCCTGCCTCTCCATACTTATCACATTTTCTAGACATTTAAGACTTTCTCGGGACGTAAGCTTTCCGCTTTTTCTTACCTGTCTCTCCGGCAGGCTGCTCCAGAGGTTTTATGAATTCAAAGCCGAAATCTATCAGAAAGGAATCCTCATAGAAATCGAGACGAACCCGGGCCCGCCCTTTCCTTTTGTCCACCTTAACGATCCTCCCTTCCAGTCCCTTTAAGGGACCCTCTATCACGCTTATCCTTTTATTCTCATCGAGTATGACCAGAGACCGGTCGACAATCTCCCCAAAGGAAAGGAAATGGGTCAGGATCTCCTGGTCCCGGCCTGAGAGAGGCTCTATATGCTGGTTGTCCTTTAAAAAACGAAAAAACCCCGGAACCCGTTTTACTCCCCAATAGAGCTCGGGTGTAACAGTCTCCGTTTGCAGGAACAGGTAGCCCGGGAATATGGGGGCCTGGGAATCCCGCCAGACACCCTGTTTGCGGATCCGAAGTTTCCTCCTGGGCCAACATATTTTCATTTCCTCTTTGCCCAGCTGCCGCACCGCAGCCTGCAGGAACTTTTCCTCCCCGCCGGTTTTTACCTGAATGACATAGTAGGTCATGTTCGTATCGCTCAAACCTACCATTTCCTTAAAAACTCATCAAGGTTATAATCTGACTTTGTCAGGTCAAAGTCCGGACCTTCCGGGCATTGATATGTTCAGAAATCTTCCGATAATAAAAATATAAAGAAGGAAGCAGACAAATGCAAAGAAGATCCTGCCTGTTATGTACGGCCATCTTAATAATACTGGCCCTGGCAGTTGCCGGCCGGGGAGGAGCCCGTTTCCTGATTGCCTCCCGGGTCGAATCCCAACTTAATCCGGCTGTGCCCGGACGGAACCCGGAAGGGGCCCCATTGATCGAAAGCCTGGCTCATTACGCTCTTTTCGAGGTGAAAACCTCATCGCTGATCGGAAGCGGCCGGCTTGTCATGGACAATCACGGCCAGGAGGAGGAGCTACCCTACGAAAAACTCCTGAATAAGATCGGGTAACAACTGGCCAGGGTGCTGTTGACGCTGTGGCAGGAAATACCGTACCGGATTTAAAACCCCGCTCCCGATTAAACTCAAGATTTTGTTGACAGAGAACAAAAGATTAATAAATTTAAATTAGGATTGAAGAAGCGCCGATTAGGGAATATAGGGGTTTCTCGATGAATAGAATGATAGTTTGTCTGCTCCTCTTTTTGCTCCCGGCCGGCTTTCTTCAGAGCGAGGAGACCTGGGAAGGAAATGCGGCGATCATTCGAAAGGGAGAATTCGAAGTTAAAGGCCTCTTTGCAGCCTCCAATTCTTTTCCTAAAAACTCATCGATTCGAGTTGAAAATATGCAAAACGGTAAACAGGTGCAGGTTACCGTGTTGAAGCGGATCGATGGCCCCGGAAACGTGTTTTTCCTGCTCTCGGAAGAGGCGGCCGTTGTTCTGGGTATGTCTTCTTCAGAGGTGGTTAGAGTAAATGCCAGGCTAGTAAACTCTCTCGGCGTCGAGATAGCGGGTCTTCCGGATGACCTTCCCTACAACCCGGATCCTGATATAAACCCGGCGGCCGGAGCTCCGGACCTGGAGGCGGACAGCGGCGAGAAGCCGCCGGTCGAGAGTCCGGAAGTTAATGAACAGAAGACCGAAGAACTGCCGGTTGAAGAACATCCTCTTGAGGAGCAAAAAACAGAAGAGCCTGAGGCGGAAGAGCAGCGCCCGGAGGACCTTCTCTTAAAAAAGCTTGCCTCCCGGAGCCCTCAAAAACAGCTCTTCATGCCGCCCAGGGAAGCCGAGCGTTTTGCTCTGGTTGAAATTCCTGAACCGGAAGAGGTGAGTGAGAAAGCAGCACCGGAGCCTCCCCCCGTGGTCAGCCTGGCTCTGCCCAGAGAAGAAAAAACAATAGAAGCGCCTCTGACCCTTCCGGAGCTTGATCAAGAGGAAGAGGAGAAACCCACCCCCGAGGGAAAAACTCCGGTCAGGCCGGCCAGGCCGGAAAGTGAATTTCCTGCCCCGGAACTCCCCCGGATTGAAACCGAAGAGATACCTGAAGGCCCAGGCAGAGTGGTCGTTACTCTGGAACCGACGGAACCCCAACCGCCCCCAAAAGAGAGTGGAGTCGAGCCGCTGCTTCCCCAGCCGGAGGCGGAAGAATTACCGCTAACAGCGCGGGAAGAAATCCCTCCGGCGGGAGAAGAGTTTCCCCTGGTGGAAAAGCTTCCGGAGAAATCCCACTTCTTACAGTTAGGCGCCTATGCCACCCGGAGCCGGGCTGAGAAGCTGGTGCTGGACCTGGACCCCGTTTATACGGGGCTGGTTCTTCCGGTTACCCTGAAGAGCCGGGTTGTTTATAAGGTATTAATCGGACCTTTGACCGTGGATGAGAGCGGCACCCTTCTCTATCATTTTAAGGCCAGGGGCTTCAAAGACGCCTTCCTAACCCGTTCAGATTAGGAATGAGCCGGGAGCAAGTAAAATGCGAAATTGAAGAGCTTTCCAAAAAGCTCAGAGTCTACCAGCACGAGTACTATGTCCTGAGCAGGACCAGTGTCTCCGATCAGGAATACGACCGGCTATTCGACCGGCTCCTCGAGCTGGAAAAGCAGTTTCCAGACCTGGATAAACCTGATTCCCCGACCCGGAGAGTAGGCTCCGATCTGGTCCAGGAGCTTTCCGAAGCCCGCCATACCCTGCCGGTCTTGAGCCTTGACAAGGCCTATAACCCGGCGGATTTGTTCTCCTGGATCGAGAAAACCAACCGGAATGCGGGAGGCGAATGCTCATTTGTGGTGGAAGAAAAGATCGACGGCGCCTCTATTGTCCTCTACTATGAAAACGGCATCCTGGACCGCGCCCTTACCAGGGGAAACGGCCTGGTCGGCAATGACGTGACCGGGAACGTTAAAACCATAGGCGCTGTCCCCCTAAGGCTGGCCGATCCGGCCGGCCTGGCCGTCCGGGGAGAAATCTTCTGCCCCCGCAGCCTTTTCGAAAAGATCAATGCCCGGTTATCGATACCGTACGCAAATCCGCGCAATCTCGCCTCCGGGACCCTGCGCCGGGTAAAAAGCTCGGGAGCCGCCGGTATCCCCCTGGATATCTTTGTCTACGAAGGCAACTTCTCAAATCCCCTTCCCACCCACCGGAAAATTCTGGAAGAGCTCGAGAGATTAGGATTCAAGCTCAATCCGCTGGTCGGTTTTTTCTCCGATAAGGAAGTTCTGGCAGAGGTTGGTGAGCGGCACCCTGCCTGGACGGTGGGTAAAATTGCAGACCTCTCCTCCTTTCTCGAACAGGCCCGGGCCCGCCGAAGGCGCTTAGATTATGATATCGATGGGCTGGTGGTGAAAGTAAATGAGATCGAGGCCCGGAACACCCTGGGTTTTACCGGGCACCATCCCCGCTGGGCTGTGGCCCTCAAATTCGAAGCCCCGGAGGCAGTGACTGTAGTCGAAAATATCGAAGCCCAGGTGGGAAGGACCGGAAGAGTCACACCTGTGGCAAGGGTAAAGCCGGTGCGGCTTTCCGGCTCCACCATCTCCAATGCCACTCTTCACAACCAGGACTACATCGATATGCTGGAATTGGCAGTGGGCGACCAGGTCAGCATCTCCAAACGGGGAGATGTGATACCGGCGGTGGAAAGGGTGATTGAGAAAAATGAACGGGGTAATACAACCTGGACCATACCGACCGGCTGCCCGGGCTGCGGCGCCCGGTTGATCAGGGTCGGGGCCCACCAGTTCTGTCCCAACCAGGACTGCCCGGACCAGGTCAGGGGCAGAATTCTCTTCTTCGCCGCCCGGGGCCAGATGGATATAGAAAATCTCGGTCCGGAGACATTAGACCTTCTGATTGAAAAGGGGCTCGTTCACGACGTGGATGATCTCTACGGCTTTAATCCGGATGAGCTTCTCACGATGCCGGGATTCGGAAAAAAGAAAGTGGACCTCATCAAAGCGGGACTGGAAAAAAGCAAAGAAAAGCCTTACCGGACCGTTCTTCAATCCCTGGGCATCCCGGAGCTCGGCCAGAAAGCCGTCGAGCTTTTACTCGAAGCCGGCTTCCGGGACATCGACTCTCTGCTTGAAGCCGCTGATGGGGGAGACCCGGCTCCCTTTGTAGCTATCCACGGCATCGGAGAAAAGACTGCCCTGACCATTATTCGGGAGCTGGCCGGGTCTGGAGTCAGGCGGAGAATCGAAGCCCTGAGAGCTGCCGGCCTTTCCTTCCGGGAGGAGGCGGAAGGCCCGGCAAAAGAGGAAGCGGTATTTTCGGGGCAGACCTGGTGCGTGACCGGAAGCTTCCTCCATTTCAAGCCCCGGGAGCTCGCCATGGAAGAGGTAAAGAGGCGGAGCGGCCGGGTCACCTCGAGCGTAACCTCTAAGACCACCCACCTGCTGGCCGGTCCCGGCGCCGGGAACAAGCTGGAAAAGGCCCGCTCCCTGGGTGTCACAATCGTGAGTGAAGAAGAGTTTTTGGAATTATTGTAACCCTCCCCAAAATATGCTCTCAAAAATATACTTGACTTCTTTCTATATACGAGTTTAGAGTATAAGAATTCAATAAAAAAAGGAGGATAGAAAATGAAACGTATTATCATCTATCTTATCGCTCTTCTGCTTGCTCTTCCCGTTTTTTCAGGAGGGCAGCAGGAAGCAAAAGTGCCTGAGGAGCCCGAGTACAAGATCGGTATCGTCTTCGATAT
>CAZERV010000042.1:19597-25708 GCA_964514815.1 uncultured Spirochaetaceae bacterium
AGGAAGCAAAAGTGCCTGAGGAGCCCGAGTACAAGATCGGTATCGTCTTCGATATCGGGGGCAAAGGAGACAAATCCTTCAACGATTCCGCGTACGCCGGGTTGGTTGCGACCGCCAAAGAGTTCAACGGCTACATCAAGGATGACCCGGATAAGGTCGATTTCGGCAGAAACATAGAGCTGAAATACCTGGAGCCCAAACCGGGCGGGCAGGACCGTGAGATCCTGTTGAGAGTCCTTTCGGAAGAGGGGTACGATTTGGTAATCGGAGTCGGGTTTATGTTCACCGATTCCCTTAGCAAGGTGGCCAAGGATTTCCCCAACGTCCATTACGGCCTGATCGACGGCTGGATTCCGGACCTGAACGAATCGAGCAACATTACCTGCCTGGGGTTCTCCGAGCATGAGGGCTCTTTCCTCGTAGGCGCCGTTGCCGGCCTGATGAACAAAGGCGGGAAGGTCGGTTTTATCGGGGGGATGGATATACCCCTGATCCATAAGTTCCAGGGCGGCTTTTATGCCGGCGCCATGTACGTCAATCCGGAGCTGCGCAAACCGGGCCTGCTTTTGGGCCAGTACTGCGGCAAAGATCCGGCCGCCTTTAACGACCCCAAGACCGCCGAGAGCATTGCCATCAATATGTATAACCAGGGCGCCTCGATCATTTACCATGCAGCCGGCGGGTCCGGGACCGGGCTTTTTAAAGCGGCCAGGGACATGAATAAGATCGCCATTGGCGTCGACTCCGACCAGGGATTCACCTACGCCACTGCCGAAAGCGCCGAAGAAAAAGAAATCGCCGAGCATATTCTGACTTCCATGCTCAAGAGAGTGGATAATGCCGTTTTCCTGACCTCTGAAGAGCTGATTGAGACCGGTAGAAATACCGGCGGTTACAAAGTATTCGGCCTGGTCGATAACGGCGTCGGTTATGCCTTGAATGATTTTAATAAAGATAAGCTGGCCCCCATAAAAGATAAACTGGAGGAGATCAGGCAAAAAATCATCAATGGCGAGATCATCGTACCCGACGACGATGCAAAAGTGGCAGATTGGGCGGCGAAAACATTCTGACAAAGAAATGAAAAAGCAAGCGGGACTGGGTCAGCCAGTCCCGCTTTTTTTAAAGCACATTCAAGAAGGACAGTTTTCATGGCTCTACTGGAAATGGAAGAGATTACCAAGGTTTTTCCGGGCGTCCGGGCCAACGATAAGATCTCCTTTGACCTGAAAGCAGGAGAAGTCCATGCCCTGGTAGGGGAAAACGGGGCCGGAAAAACTACCCTGATGAAAATCCTCTACGGCCTGCAGAAACCGGATTCCGGGACAATCTATCTGAAAGACCAGCCGATTACGATTAAAAACCCCAGGGATGCCATCAACCACGGCATAGGCATGGTACACCAGCACTTCATGCTGGTGCCCCCCTTTACCGTCCTGGAAAACATTATTCTGGGCGCAGAAACGCACACGGCCGGAGTACTAACGATGGATAAACCGGCAGGGCAGGTTCAGACCATAATGGAGGAAAACGGCCTCCTGGTGGACCTGACCATGCATGTAGAGGACCTGCCGGTCGGTATCCAGCAGCGGGTGGAAATCTTGAAAATTCTCTACCGGGGCGCCGAAAGCTTAGTGTTCGATGAGCCTACCGCCGTGCTCACTCCCCAGGAAGTGGAAGATCTTTTTAAGACCTTCCGGAAAATGAAAGAGCAGGGAAAGGGGATCATTTTTATCAGCCATAAGCTGGACGAAGTCCTGGAGATAGCCGACCGGATCACCGTGATCCGGCGGGGAAAGGTGATCAAGACCCTGGATCGCAAAGAGGCGAACAAATCCTTGATCGCAGAGCTGATGGTGGGAAAGCCGGTTTTCCTGAAAGTCGAAAAAAAGCCTGCTTCCCCCGGTAAAGTGATTCTGGAGGTAAAGGACCTCGGCCGCAAATCCGAGAGGGGACATATGATTCTAAATGGGGTGAATCTGAAGGTGCGGGCAGGGGAGATCTACGGCGTTGCCGGGGTGGAGGGCAATGGTCAGACCGAGCTGGTCCAGTCCCTGGCGGAAAAGGTCAAGCTTGAATCAGGAGATATTTTAGTTGAGGGAGAAAGCATCCTCAACTGGGACGTACGCAAAAGGAGGGAAAACGGCCTGGGGCATATTCCCGAAGACCGGCATAAGTTCGGGCTGCTCCTTCCCTTTCCCCTGGCTAAGAATATTGTCCTCGGCAAGCACCACCTGCCTCCTTTTGTCACAGAGTTACAGGTTATGGATGCTAAAGCGATTCGCAGCTATTCCAGGGAGACCATCGAGTCTTTCGATATTCGCACCCCTTCCGAGATGACGCCGGCCAATGCCCTGTCGGGCGGCAATCAGCAGAAGGTCATCGTGGCCCGGGAGTTGCGCTTCGAGCCTAAGCTCCTGATGGCGGCCCAGCCGACCCGGGGCGTGGATGTCGGGGCCACGGAGTTCATTTACAAGCAGCTTGTGGCCGCCCGGGACCAGGGCAAGGCGGTCTTGCTCGTTTCCGCGGACCTGGATGAGATACTTTCGCTTTCCGATAGAATCGGCGTTTTTTTCAAAGGAGTAATCATAAAAGAGCTGGACCCGGCAGAAACCACCAAGGAAGAGGTGGGCTTATATATGACGGGGGAACAGGAAAGTGCCTAAGATAAAGATCAATAAATACCAGGTATATGAGCTGTTATCGCCCATCATCGGCTTTATAGCCTCTGTGATCGTTCTCTTGATTATTGTGATCCTGGTGGGAGAAAGCCCGGCCAAGGCAGTCGGCGCCATCTACAAATTTACCATGGGCACTACTGCCAGGCTGGCAACCGTTTTTTCTATCGCCTTTCCCCTCTTCTTTGCCGGGCTGGCCGTTGCCCTGGCCTTCAGGGCCGGGGTATTCAACATCGGGGCCGAGGGGCAGTATTTTATCGGCGGCCTGGTGGGCGCGATGGCCGGGATCTATCTGAAGCTTCCCCCGGTTATCCACATTCCGGTGGTGATCATCTTTTCCATGATCGGGGGCGCCCTCTGGGCTCTTATTCCGGCCATCTTGAAAGTGACCAAAGGAATACATGAGGTCATCTCCACCATAATGTTCAACAACATCGCCCTGGCCTTGGTCAATTATTTGGTGAACGGGCCCCTCTCGGGGCGCGGAACGAGCAGTCTCGAGCCCCAGACCCATGAAATCCAGGCAACTGCTCAATTCGGCAAGCTTAACAGCCTCTTCAGGGTGATCGGCTGGAACGTGCCGGACCACGTCTACCTGGATTACAGCCTGATCCTGGCTATCATCATGGGCCTTCTGGTCTGGTTCCTCCTATTTCGGCTGCGTTACGGTTTTGAAATCCGGGCCGTTGGGACCTCCATAGATGTTTCTCATTATGCCGGAATCCGGGTCAGCCGGGTACAGGTGGGAGCGTTTCTGATGAGCGGCGCCATAGCCGGACTGATCGGTATGCAGGAAATCTTCGCCATCCGGAGATTCTATACCTTTGAAATTGCTTCCGGACTGGGTTTTGAAGGCATTGCCATTGCCCTGATCGGCAAGAACTCCCCCCTGGGCGTGGTTTTTGCCTCGATTCTATTTGCCTTCTTGAAACAGGCGGGTTACGGATTACAGCTCTTCACGTCCGTTCCCAATGCGGTGATCTATCTCATCACCGGCTTGATGATTCTCTTTATCGTGGTAATCGATGAAGTCATGACCCGCTATATTCGGGCTCTCAGGAAAAAGGAGGCTGTTTGATATGGACCTTTCGATTCTCGTTGATTATGCCTTTAAAGGATTGGAAATGTCGGCCCCGATCGCCTTTGCCGCCCTGGGCGCGGTTTTTTCGGAGAAGAGCGGGGTGGTGAATATCGCCCTGGAAGGGTTCATGATCGTCACCGCCTTTGCCGTGGTGGCGGGCTCTATTGCTTTCCAGTCCATCTGGATGGGCCTGCTGGTGGCCGTAATCGCCGGGGTCCTGATGGGCCTGATCCATGCCGTAGCGACTATTACCTACCGGGTAGACCAGATCGTGTCCGGGGTGGCGATCAACATACTGGCCATCGGGGTGGGCCGGTTTTTTTCCCAGCGCCTCTTTGCCCAGGAGACCCAGTCTGCCATTAACCCGTACCTTTTCCCGACTGTCTTTGGCATCAATTCTTTTGCCTTTGCCCTGATCCCGATAGCCGCTTTAAGCTGGTTCATCCTGTACAAGACCGTATTCGGCCTGCGCCTGCGCACGGTCGGTGAAAACCCCGAGGCCGCAGACACTTTAGGGATTAACGTCTACCTGATGAGATATGCCGGAGTGATTATATCAGGAGTGATGTGCGGCCTTGCCGCGGTCACCCTCTATCCTTCCAGGTGGATCAACGGCATGACCGGCGGGCGCGGCTTCATTGCCCTGGCCTGCATGATATTCGGCCGCTGGCATCCTGTAGGGGCCGTACTGGCAGCACTGCTGTTCGGTTACGCCGATACCTTCCGGATCATGTTTGAAACAAAGATTCCCATTCCCAGCCAGTTCGTTCAGATGCTCCCCTATGTCCTGGCCATCGTGGTTCTGGCCGGCATGGCCGGCAAAGCCAGGGCTCCGGCCGCGGACGGCAAGCCCTACGAGCCAGGAGAGGATTAGGCCTCTTTAGCCATTCTTTTGATCTCCTGCTTGACCTGGTCCAGCACTTTATTGTAGCGGTCTTCCAGGAGAGCCAGGTTCTGCCGGAGGAGCTTCAAGAAATCCGGGTCCTGGGAAGGATCGATCCTCACCTGGGCGCCCGTATGCCGGCTTAGTTCCTCTTCTTTCTGCCTCAACCTGGGCGCGTACTGCTGCTCCACGGCAGCCACCACCCGCTTTCTCTCTTCCAAATACTCGCCTAAAAAATGTTCCATCTGGCTCAAAAGCTTGTTCAACCGCTTGTTGTCCCTGATGATGGGAAATAACCCCTCCCCCGCCCTTTTGCTTTGTTTAAGGGCGATTTCGTCTGCCGGTAACTTTAAATTGCCCAAAAGAGCCTGAAGCATGCCTTCTTTGAACCAGGAAAGCCGCTTATTTTTATATTTTTCTAAATATTCATTCAAATTACAGCTCGCATCGTATAAAAACTTCGAGACCGCCTTCTTCCCTTCGGTGATATAGGTATTTGCTTCCAGAGCTTCTTTGTCGGCCTCAACGTTCCGGGTCTTTTCCAGGGCAATTTCTAATGCGGATTTAATGATGGCCATAAGGTTCTTCCTCCTATAATTTACTAACTATTTCTCGATTAAAGGTAATAGCATAACCGGTTTCACGATTTACCCGGTTCAGGCGCTTATTTCGAGGTCGGTGATCAGCCCGTCGAGAAGCTGATCGAGGGCGCCCACCGGAACCCGGGTCTGGATCTGCTCGGAAAAACTCAAGCCCACGGCGGAGAAATGCCCCGCCTTAAGCGACCTCGCCCGCTTGAGAAAACGGTCGTAGAATCCTTTGCCCCTTCCCAGCCTCCTCTTCCCGCGGTCAAAGGCCAGACCCGGTGTCAAGATGAGGGAGAATCTGCTGTTCAGGCACTGAGGATCGATGGCCTTGAGGTCCGGACCCGGTTCCCGGATGCCGAGCTCATTTAGCAAGAGCCTGTCCTCTCTTCCGTTATATAAGTAAAAGACGAGGTCATTTCCCTCTATCCTGGGAAGCCCGACCTTTTTCTTTTCTTCGAGAGCTCTCTCGATGATGCGGCCGGTCTCGACTTCCCCCTTCATGCTTATAAAGCAAAAGACAAAATCCGCTTCCCGCCACCATTTGCTGGCAAACAGCTTTTCGCCTATGGCCTCACTTTTTTTCTTTATCCGTTCGGAAGATAAAGCCTCGATAACAGACCGAGTCTTTTTTCGTAAAAGCTTTTTTGCCAGGATGATTTCTTCGGACTTCAGCGTCATGACAAGAAAGATTAGTCGGGCTGGGCGGATTTGAACCGCCGACCCCACGCCCCCCAGACGTGTACGCTAACCAACTGCGCTACAGCCCGCCTCAGTGCAGTGGAGTGTAACATGATGGATCTTTTTCGTCAATACGATGAAGTTTTGCGCAGCACTGACGCATCAGTGCTTTAGAGGGTGTCAATCGGGGGGGCTGGAGAGCAT
>CAZERV010000043.1:0-24662 GCA_964514815.1 uncultured Spirochaetaceae bacterium
TTGGAATCTAAAAAATAGCATAAAAACATCGGAAAAACTGGAAAAATAGACGAAAACCTTCTAATTTTCCACAATTTCCCAATGCTGAGAGCATAGGAAAAAATTCCCGCCAATCACCGAAAGCTCTCAAGCCCGGTTATTCAAGCCCGGCGCCAAAGCCGTGCCCGGCTTAAAATATATCCCTTATAAATCGCACTCTAAGTAGGACACCGGCTCTCCGCCGGGGTCTGCGGCCAGGACGGCGAGACGGGTAATTGTCAGTCCGGAGGTTAGAGGATGCTCGACGCCGAGCTTCTCCAGGAGCTTCAGGATGTTCCCGGCCCCCTTCTCAGACTGCTTTTGGCGGAGGCGAAGACCTTCGGGAGCCTTGGAGACTTTGGAGAACGAAAAGAGCCCTTTCACCTTATCTTCTCCTGCTTGCTCCAGCCCCCGAAAGAGAGTACTCAGCCGGCCGCTGCCGGCTTCATCTTCTATTAAAAAATCGGAGCCCCAGTAAAGAGACATCAATGAAAGTTTTTTACGGCCCGTTATATGCGGCTCAAGCGCCCTGGCCCTTATTACTGTAAAACCTTCAGGAAGGGCTGCGCTCATTTTCCGGCAGAACTCCGACTCGGAATCAAGACCACTAAGGACCACCCCGGCGATCTCCGCCTGGGATTCGATTCCCAGGGAGAGGGGATGAGCGAACTCCAGCCTCGGCTTGGGGTTGAAACCTTCGGTAAAGCCGGCCCGGTATCCTGCCCGCAGGAAGGCCCGTTCAAAGACCTGCATGACCGTCAGGTGGCCTAGAAAAGCCGCCTTCCCCAGCTTGGTAAAGGAAAAGAGCACTCTCCGCTCCTCACCGGGCTGTAAGTCAGGTTGGGGGCAGAAGTTGTTAGCCTTTAAAGGAAGCACCTTATCCTTCACCGCAGTCTCATTTCCGCAGACCCCGCAGAGATGGGAGCACTCGGAAGAACAGGGAGAGGTGAGCTCCCCGCTGCGGGCCCGCTCATACTCTTCTTTTAAGAATTTGGTGCTGACGCCCAGCTTCACCCCTTCCCAGGGAAGCTTTTCATCCGGGCCTCTCTCCCGGCAGGTTTCCCTCGCAACTTCCCAATTCGCCTCTTTATAAGTCTTTCGCCAGAGGTCCCAATCGATATACTCCTCCCAGGCATCGAGCCGCGCCCCGGCCTGAAAGGCTTTATAAACCAGCTCCCCGGCCCTTTCATCCCCCCGGGAGATTATTCCCTCCAGAAGAGAAAGGAAGGGTGATTGATAGCGGACCTTAATGCCCGTGCCGGCCAGGCTGCGCTTGATCGTCATGATCTTATTCAGAGCCGGCAATTCATCAAGCTGGGGCGCCCACTGAAAAGGGGTATGCGCTTTGGGGACGAAACAGTTGACATTGACATTCAGGTTCATCCCGGTCTCCTCCCTGACCTGGTAGAGAAAATCGATTATTGCGCCCGTTTCATCCGCACCGCCTGGAAGCGGAAGGCCCACCATAAAATAGAACTTGGCGGCCTTCCAGCCTCTCCGGCGCGCCTCTTTCAGGATCTCCAATGTGCGCTCAAGCGGGGCCGGCTTGTTGATGACCTTCTGCCCAGCCTCGAGGGGGGTCTCCACGGCAAAGGTCAGGCCGCTCTTCCTGACCGAAGAAACCTCCGTAAGCAGATTCAGGGTCAGGGAGTTGATGCGCAGGGAGGGAAGAGAAAAGGAGACTTTATGCGCCTCAAATCTGCCGTTCAAGGCCCTGACCAGGCCGGGTATTTCCGGATAATCGCCGGTGGAGAGGGAGGAAAGGGTGATCTCCCTGTACCCGCAGCCTGCTACCAGGGCATCAGCCTCTGCGAAAATCTCTTTCGGCTCTTTCAGGCGGAAGGGACGGTAAAAGTTGCCCGCATGGCAGAACCGGCAGCCGTTGGGGCAGCCCCGCATAATCTCGATAACCCCGTGGTCCTGGATGGTTTTAATGTTGGGGACCGGGAAGGGAATGTTGTTGGCGATTTCCCGGCCGGGAGCGGCACCATCACCGAAACCAGTCCAGATCGCCCGGCGGACAGGCCTTGATTTGCCGGCCGCCCAGACGAACTGCTCGGCAAGAATAGCTTCAAGAAGATCGCTTCTGGAAGCCCCTTTTTTCTTCATCACGGCCAGCGGGCTGAAGACTTCCTCCATCCCCCCTTCGAACTCCCCGATAAACACGGCATCCACAAACGGGCCGAAGGGAACGGGGTTGGTTACCGCCGGCCCACCGGCAATAACGATGGGCTCCTCCTCCCCCCTCTCCCGGCAAAAAAGGCTTACCCCGCCCAGATCGAGGATATTGAGCAGGTTCGTAAAAGTAAGCTCATATCCTACTGAAAACCCGATCAAGTCGAAGCTGCGGAGCGGGGTCCCGGTCTCCAGGGAATATAAGGGTATCTTATGAGCTCTCAAGGCGGCCTCAAAATCGGGAGCCGGGGCGAAAACACGCTCGCAGCAGACCTCTTTCAGGCTGTTGAGCAGCCGGTAGAGGAGGCGCACGGCGTGATTGGACATCCCGATCTCATAGAGGTCCGGGTAGGAGATGGCTATATGAAGGAAGCTGTCCCCTTCTTCTTTGCCGGCAATTCCGTATTCACCGCCAGTGTACCTGCCCGGCTTTTCTACTTTAAGGAGTATTTTGCGCAGGTCGCGGCAGGGATCGATTCTATTTTTATACATATTCTCGAACACATTTAATGAACTCTTTAAAATCCTCAAGATGGGCTAAAAAATTAAACAGTTTCTTTAAATCTAAAAGAACATATTCATGGACCAATAGATTTCTTAAACCGATCATCCCGGTGATCTTAGAGCTAAGGTCCTCCGATATGTACTTAAAATCTTTCAAAAGAGTGATGCATTCTCTTAGAAGAACTCTTTTTTTTAGCTCTTCTAATTCTTTTATATTCTCCTCTAACAGCTTAATTCTCTCCAACATAATTTCTTTCCGCGATTCGTCCGCTTTCTATACGTTTTCTGAAGCTTTTGTCGATCATCTCTCGAAGGTAGGCTGAATCCAGATAATTAAGATACGTGTTTGTCTTGAAATCAATGAAGGCATCTTTATTATTAGCAAACAGCAGCCGTCCTTTTGAGACAATTTCAAACGCTAAAACAGGATTGTTTTTATAAAGATCATTAAGAATAATTATATCAACTTTCTTGCCGGTAATTTCCTCTGTTCGTCCGGTAACAAAGCCGTGCTCAAGAAGTGAGATATCCCGATTTGTAAAAATTCCAATATCGACATCGCTCACTCCCATTGCTCGGTCTTCAGCATACGATCCGAAAAGGAGAGCAAATTCGATAAAGTCGAAACCCTGCAACGTGGAGGTGATCTTATTCTTCATTATTGAAATAGCATACCCTGTTATTGATGAATATTCAATTCGGTCATGCTAATACCGGTACCGGCGCATGTTTATGTTCAGAAGCAGGCCGACCGCAATTAAGGCTGTCCAGAGAGAGGAGCCCCCGTAGGAGAGAAAAAAGAGAGGTATACCAGTGATCGGCATGACGCCCATGCTCATACCGATATTCACCACCACGTGGAAAAAGAACATGCCGATGATACCGGCCCCTACATAGAGGGCGTAATCGTCCCGGACCGTGTAGGCGATGCGGAGGCCTCGAACCAGGATGATCAGGAAGAGCGAGAAAATCAGCACTCCACCGGCGAATCCCCACTCCTCGGCCAGGATGGAAAAGATGAAGTCTGTACTCTGCTGGGGCAGAAAACGGTAGTGGCTCTGGGTGCCCTGCAGAAAACCCTTGCCCCAGAAACCGCCGGATCCGACGGCAGTCATAGACTGGATGATATTCCAGCCGGTCCCCTGGGGGTCGACCCGGGGGTTCAAAAAGACTATCAACCTCATGATCTGGTAACTTTTAAGTATCCTGGCGGCGGCTAATGCGCCCAGGTTGCTGACCAAAAGAAGCACGGAAATGTAGAGAATCCAGTAGAAATAGCCGCGCTTAAAGCGAAAGTTGCCCCAGGCGGCTAACAGGATGACCAGGACCAGTGAGGCTAAGAAATATTTTAAAACATCAAAATCCGTGACCAGGGCCAGGATGCTCAGTTCCCGGCCCAGGATCATCTTTTCAAAGGCGGGAAGCAGGCTGAGAAGAATGGTCAGCAAGCCGAAGGCAAGAATAAAAAGAACGTGCCGCATTCGGGCGCCGGCCATAAAGCTCATCACTAAAAAAATGGGAATATAGACCAGCGCAGTTCCCATATCCGGCTGAAGGAGAATCAGACCCATGGGCAGGCAAACAATTGCGAAACCCAGGAGAAATCGGGGCAGCTCCATCACGCCCCTGCCGATGCCTATGAGGTAGGTCCCCAAAAAAAGGATGGTTGCGATTTTAGCGAACTCCGAAGGCTGGACCCCGAATCCGGCCGATCCCAGCCAGGATTTAGCCCCGTTTACTTCCCGGCCGAAGAGCAGGGTTACCAGGAGAAGAACAATCATGAATCCGTACAGGTAGAGCGAAAAACCTTTTAGGCGGGCGTAATTGAAGATCATGACCCCCACCAGGAGAATAAGCCCGGTACCGGCCCAGACGATCTGCCTGACATACTCCCTGGAATAGACGACCCCGGTGGAGGTGACTCCGCTGGAATAAATGAAAAACACCCCGATCACCATCAGGACCAGGCTCGCCCCTAAAAGAAGAAAATCAATGCCGAACAGGGATACCCGCCTCATCGCTAACCGCCCGACCGATCATCCGGTTCTCGCTGTTCTCTTTGCGCTCTAAGCTCCCTCTGCTGCTGAATATACCACCAGGGTCTCATAGTCTCGACCGCCTCCTCATAGCTCTGGCCCGCAAAGATACCCTGGAAGATCACGTTAGCCGCTTTCGGCGCCCACCACTCCCACTTGTTCTCCGCCTCGACAATGACCGCCACCACCACCCGTTCTTCCGGCTCGGCGGTCCGGTATGGGGCGTAAGCCACAAACCAGGAGTGCCACTGCTCCTCGAGACCCACTTCGCTGGTTCCGGTCTTTCCGGCAATCTCTACGGCCTCGGTGGTGATCACAACTTTAGCGGTCCCTTCCGTTATGACGCCTCGCATGGCCCGTTTGACGATCTCGAAAGTGTCTTTGCGGATGGGGGAAGTGTGGATCACTTCAGGCTCAACCGCTTCCGTTACTTCTCCGGTTACAGGATCCCGCACCTCTTTCAAGAGATGGGGCCGGTAAATCTTGCCCTCGTTCACCACCATGGCGACCAGGTTGGCCAGCTGGAGGGGAGATACCGTCAGATAGCCCTGGCCTATGGAGAGGTTTATAGTGTCCCCGCCCAGCCATTTAATATGGTACTTCTTTTCCTTCCACTCCGGCGAGGGAACGAAGCCGGCTGTCTCTCCGGGAAGATCGATACCGGAAATCCGGCCCAGACCGAAATCCCTGGCGTAGTAAGTGATACGCTCCACCCCCAGGGCGTCCCCAAGGGTCCAGAAATAAACATCGCAGGATTGGGCCAGCCCGGAAAACAGGTCCACAGGCCCGTGTCCGGTCTTGGGGAGCCAGCAGTAAAAGGTCCGGTCTCCATATTCAAACTTCCCCGTGCAAACAACTATCTTTGTAATTGGAAACACCTCTTCTTCCACCAGGGCGGCGGACATGACGATCTTGAAGGTTGAGGCGGGAGGATAGGCGGATTGAATGGCCCGGTTGATAAAGGGAAAGCTGGGATCTAACGTTAGCGCATTGAATTTTTCCGCCGTCTGATCGGTAAAAAAGATGTTGGGATCATAGGTGGGATAAGAAACCAGGGCCAGTACTTCTCCGGTAGCGGGTTTTAAAACAACAACCGAGCCGATCCGCTCACCGAGCGCCTTTTCGGCGAGTTGCTGAATATCCCGGTCTATGGTAAGCACCAGGTTTTTTCCCGGCTCGGGCGGGATATCCTCCTCGCTCTTCTGCATCAGATATTTCTCCCGGACATCCACGATCCTGTACCGGATACCGTCTTTTCCCCGCAAGATCTGGTCGTACTGTTTTTCTATCCCGCTCTTTCCCAGGACAATGCCGAAGCTGTATCCCCGGTTGTACAGAATCTGGATCTCTTCCCTGGAGATATCGCCGACAAAACCGATCACGTGAGCCAGGGAACCGGTTCCCAGATAGTTCCGGACCGGCTTGTTATGCCAGCTAATTCCCTGGAACTCTTCCAGGTGCTCGGCCAGATAAGTAATGGTTTCAAAATCAACTCCGCTCTTTATCTCAACAGGCTGGTATAGATGCTGAAATTTGGGGGGGACCTTCTCTTCGATCTCTTTTACCGGCAGGCCCAGGACTCCGGATAGCTTTTCAAAAAGGAGGGGTCTCTCATTGGCTGGAACTTCACCTGGAATCAGGTCTACGGCAAAGGAATCCTGGTTCACCACCAGGGGTATATCGTAGTGCCGGTCAAAGATCTCCCCTCTCTGGGCGGGGATCGGGAGCTCCCGGCGGGCCACGGCCCTGGCCCGGCTCTTATATTCCAGACCCTTAATCACCTGAAGGACAAACAGGTGGGATACGAGCACGAGTAAAATACCTGTGATAAAGACACCGAGACCGATGGCGCGAATCTTTATGGAACGGAGCTGCCGGCCCGCAGGAGCTAAGCTTATCTGGGCCATAGCTCATCCTTATCCCGCTGTTTAAGGGTCTTGAGCAGGCCCAGGCCGCCAAAGAGGAAAGGGGCAAGCAGGGCGTTATAGGCAAGCTCGACCCAGAGCCGGCCGCCGAAGCCGGCAAAACCGACTGCCGGAATGGAAAAGAGAACAACCAGGAGTGAAGAAACCAGTCCCTTTATAAGCGTCCCGATGACGATCATGATGACCGGCATCATGATCGGATCGATAAATATAGTTCCTGCCGCACGCCCGTACAGATAGCCCAGGGCAGCTCGAAAGAAAGCATGAAATCCCAAAGGGGAAAGACTCAAAAAATCCTCCACCAGGCCGGAGGCAAACCCGGAAACCTGACCGGTCATGCTCCCTTTCCTCAGAGAGACGAAGATCAGGATGATCAGGGCCAGGTCCGGTTTGACTCCTTTTATGGCGATCCAGTGCAGGATGCTGGACTGCAGCACCGCCGCCAGGACTATGAGTGCCGTTGAGAAAAGGATCGGTTTTACTTCTCGCTCCATTCCTCACTTCCACCGGATAGAACGAACACATATTCCAATTTAGAGAAATCAATTATGGGCTCGATCTCGATCCCTAAAGAGGCTTCGTAATTTTTGGCCTGAATTTCCCGGACCCGGCCGATATGAATTCCCGGGGGGAAAAGCCGGCCCATTCCCGAGGTAATGACCGGCTCTCCGTATTGGATGTCATTGACGGCCAGTTTTTTTACATAGCGCATCATCAGGCTGCCCGAGTAGAGCTGCCGGCCGTTTATCAGGCCGTCGTAGCGGGAGCTCTGGAGGCGGGCAGCCACGTAGCTGGTGGGATCGGTTATCGGCTTCACGATCGCCGAGGCCAGGCCAACCTGGACAATCTTGCCCACCAGCCCCTGGAAACCTTCCTGGAGCGCAATCACGGGCATTCCCCTCCTGACCCCGTGCTTTGAGCCCTTGTTGATCATCAGGGTGGAAAACTCGTTTCCCGGGTCCCTGGCAATTACCTCCGCAGGAACCTGTTGGAACGGCAGTCTTCTGGAAAATTGAAGCTGTTCGCGGAGCCGCTCGTTATCCCGGCGCAGCTCCGCCACGTCCCTGGACACCCGCTCATACTCGATTATCTTCGATCTGGCCTGTTCCAGGTCCTCCTGGAGCTTCTTCAGCTCGTTGATGGAGTTCCAGGTATCGGAAAACCAGTTCGAGAGGCGGTGCATCCCCATCTGAAAGACGGAAAAAAGCGTCTGGCCCATCTCTTTCGGCTTGATCACCACATTCCGGTTGGAGAAAACGATCAGGATCAGGCTCATGATGAGCAGAAAAGTAAAAGTGAGGTCTCTTTTATGCCTCTGGATATAATTGGGTAAGCCTGCCATCTAGCAGCTCAATCAGCCTCTGATGTTATAATATTTTCTGCCCATGTCCTTCATGCCGTCCAGGAATTTCCCGGCTCCCAGTGCTACACAGAGCAAGGGATTTTCCGCAAGTATTACGGGTACGCCCGTTTCTTTGGAAAGCAGCTTGGGAAAACCTTTGAGCAGGGCTCCGCCGCCGGTCATCACTATTCCCCGCTCGACAATATCGGCAGCCAGCTCGGGCGGGGTCTGTCCCAGGGTTTTTTTGATCTCGTCAACAACCTGGTTGATCGGCTCCTGAAGGGCTTCCCGGACCTCAACGGAATCCATCTCCAGGCGCCTGGGCAGCCCGGTTATGGTATCGGTCCCCTTAAGCTCCATTTTTTCGATTTTCTTTTCCGGGGAAGCATTTCCTATAGTGATCTTGACGTTCTCTGCAGTCGCCTCTCCTATGATCAGGTTGTGAATGCTGCGTACATGTTTTATGACCGCCTCATCGAATTCGTCTCCCCCGACCCGGATGGCGTTCGACACTACCAGGCCGCCCAGGGAGATGACGGAGACCTCCGAGGTTCCGCCTCCCACATCACAGATCATGTGTCCGGCGGGCTCCAGGATGGGGATGTTCGCTCCGAGGGCTGCCGCCATTGATTCTTCAATCAAATAAACTTCCCTGGCCCCGGCCTGTTCGGCGCTCTCCCGGACCGCCCTCTTCTCCACCTCTGTGATACTGGCGGGTATCCCGATAACCATCCTGGGCTTGACCAGCCACTTTCTGTTTACGACCCTGGAAATAAAGTAGCGGATCATCTTTTCAGTGGTCTCGAAATCGGCAATCACGCCGTCCCGCATGGGGCGGATGGCAATGATATCGCCCGGGGTCTTCCAGAGCATTCTTTTGGCTTCGGTACCTACGGCCACGACGCGTTTGGTTCCCCGCTCAATGGCCACAACCGAGGGCTCGGAAAGAACAATGCCTTTCCCTTTAACATGGACCAGGGTGTTACAGGTGCCCAGGTCGATCCCTATATCGGTAGAAAAGGCCTCAAACATCTTGCCAAGCACCATTCATTTCCTCCGTTTCCAGTTCTCATCTATAGTATCTCAATCTGGCTCCGTAATGTGACGGATCGATAATCAGCGTTTTCCGCCACTCCGCCCGGGCTTTCACAGGATCATTAATCCTGGCATAAATTTCACCAAGATAAAAGTGGGCATCCGCCGACTGCGGGTTCATTTCAATGATCTGCCGGTATTCCTTTTCCGCTTTAAAATAATCCGCTCTCTCATAGTATAACTGGCCCAAAAGAAAGCGGCTTTTCATCTCAACTGCCTGATCGTCGGTCTTATTGACGGTCCGGATCAGGTACTCTTCAGCATCTGCTCTCTGCCCCATTTCAAAATAATTCTGGCCCACCGTTAAAAGCAGCAGATCGGTAGGATTTATTTCAATGGCTTTCAGGAAATAATCCAGACCTTTTCCAAGCATTCCCAACCTGGTGTAAGCCAGCCCCAGGAAATCGTATATATCCTCCCCCATGTAGCCGGAAGCTAACGCCTGCTCCAGGTAGCGGATGGCCAGATCATAGTAATACTGTCCCTTGTAAAAGTACGCCTTGCCGAGAATATAGTCCGTCTCGGGGGCCCATCTTTTCGTTTCATCGAGCTTTGCCCGGCGCAGGGCCACGATCGCATCCTCAAGGATTGGGATGTTATCTTCCAGGTCCATTCCTGAAACGACCTTATAAAAAGAAGAGAAGCCTTTATACATCAGCGCGGTGGCGTCCATTGGGTCGGCACTTAAGGTCTCCTCGCATCTGGCAATTATCTCGTCGTAGGCGCGATTGTTCCACAACTCGGCTACCGAGCTCACCTGGGTGCGGTTTCTGCTGAGAAGAGAAGTTATCCGCTCCCCCAGGCCCAGTTGCCGACCCAAAAGAATGAGAGCCGGCAGCAGCGCGGCGGCGGGAATGATCAGCCACCGTTTTTTTTGTTTTCTTCTTGAAGTGTACCGATACCTGTTGACATCTATAAACATCCAGGCAGCCATGACCTCTACTCAAAAATATAAAAAAAAGGCAGGTCGATAAGCCGGGTTCTGTCTGAGGGTTGCCATCTATCTGGGCGCAGTCCGACTTATTCAGTCGGACAAGCTGTTGCCAGCCTGCTCGTGCAGTCTACCCGCAGGCATCCGGGCGAGCAACCCGCCTGCTGTTTGACTTTGCTCCTGATGAGGTTTACCCTGCCCTGCCCGTTGCCGGGCAGGCGGTGGGCTCTTACCCCGCCTTTTCACCCTTACCCACCCGGAGGGCGGGCGGTATCTTTTCTGCGGCACTTTCTGTCACCATAACGGCGCCCGGGTATTACCCGGCATCATGCTCTACGGAGCCCGGACTTTCCTCTGCCCGGCATCACTTTATCTTGAATACCCGGGCAGCGGCAACCTGACCTGCCAATATTATTATCGGAAGTTATTCATCATTGTCCAGTTCAACATCATCGTTTTCTTCTGTTTCTTCTTCCTGCGAAGCTTCATCCTCCACATCGCCTGGATTAAAAATTTCATTAGAAGATTCCACACTCTCCTGGTAGAACAGGATCCTGCTGCAGTTGGGACAAAACCAGATGCCGTCTCCCAGGCGCACCTCATTCACAAACTGGGACACCATGATCATATGACATCCGGTGCACACTCCCTGCTCAATAGGAACAATTCCCAACCCGGATTTATTTTTGATGATCCGTTCAAATTTGAAGAGGATTTCCTCATCCAGACCCGGAGTGATCTTTTTTTCATCCCGGGTCAGGCCCCTGAGCTCTGTTTCTTTCTCCTTGAGCTGCTTCTTGATCCGTTCCTGTTCCGTCTTGACCTCTTCTTCCTGCTTCTGAATCATGACCTCCTCTTTCTGGAGATTCAGTTTCATCTCATCCAGAAGCTTCTCTTCACGTTGAAGGTCTCGTCTCAGGTCCTGCTCCTTCTCGCCGGCATCCTTTATCTCTTTATCCAACGCCTCATACTCCCGCTGGGTCTGGATCAAATCCATCTGCTGCTCGAAATTTTCTCTTCCCCTCTCGGCTTCTATGGCATTGTCTCGAAGCCGCTCTCCGGCCTTGATTTTTGCCTGGTATTCTTCGCCTTTTTCAGCATAGGTCTTTTTAAGCCTGTTTAAGAGCTCGATCTTGGTGGCAAGGATCTTGGGAATTTCTTTAATCTCGTTCTGGACCCCGAATTTCTTGGAAAGAACTTCCTGTAAAGATCTTAATTTAGTAAATACTTCCTGCATCATCATTATTAAAACCCCTTAATGCTCCAGATAATCTTTTAAACGCCGGCTTCGTTTTGGATGGCGCAGCCTTCTCAAAGCCTTGGCCTCGATCTGCCGGATCCGCTCCCGGGTAACATTGAAATAAAGACCGACCTCTTCCAGGGTCAGGGAGTAGCCGTCTTCCAGGCCGAACCTCATTTTCAGAACCTCCTGTTCTCTGGGAGGCAGAGTGTATAAAATATCTTCAAGCTGCTCTTGAAGAAGCGTGAATGCAGTCTGGCTGGCCGGGTTCTTCACATCCTTATCCTCGATAAAATCTCCCAGCAGGGAATCATCCTCTTCACCGATCGGAGTTTCCAGAGAGATCGGTTCTCGAGCAACGCTTTTAACCGCTTTGACCCGATGGGACGCCCAGCCGAGCTTTTCGGCGACTTCCTGATCGGTGGGCTCACGTCCCAGGACCTGCATCAACTGCCTGGATTCCCGTACCACCTTGTTGATCTGCTCTATCATATGCACCGGGACCCTGATGGTCCGGGCTTGATCGGAAATCGAGCGGGTAATGGCCTGCCTGATCCACCAGGTGGCATAGGTGGAAAACTTGTATCCCTTCCGGTATTCGAACTTTTCCACTGCTTTAATCAACCCGATATTTCCCTCCTGGACCAGGTCAAAGAAATGGAGCCCCCGGTTGGTATATTTCTTGGCTATACTGACCACCAGACGGAGATTCGCCTTTATGAGCCGGTCTTTGGCGCTCTTCATCATGATCCGGCCGTGCTCGATTTCTTTGGTCATGTCCAGTATTTCATGAATGGGGCTCTGAAACTCGTTTTCCAGCCACATCATTTTTTTATCATCCACCTGGACCTGGCGGATCAGCTCCTTAAGCCTTTCGGAAGGCATGCCCAGGTCCTGCTCGATCCTCTCCCTGTCCGCTCGCAGGGCCAGGCTGCGGCCCAATCCTCTGAGCTCTTTTGGGCCGGCGACGCCCAGGCGTTTAAAAATCTTTTTCTTTTCTCTCTGAATTCTCCTGATCCTTGCAGTCACATTGGCAAACTTTTCGGAGATCATATTGATCTCTTCCTGATGTAGGTCGATTTCGGCTAACTGTTTGATCAGCTCATCCTTTTTTTTGGTGATGATTTCGTTTTTAAAAATACTTAATCCCTCATCTTCCAGTTTCTTCTTGTAATCTATAAACGCCTTCATGGTTACGAAATGCCGCCTGAGCGGCTCGCGGTATAGCTGGTTCAGCCTTCTTCGTTCCGCCAGAAATTCGGAGATCTCTTTCTTGGAGAGATTCATCTCCTTGGGATCTATTCTTGAACTGGTGCGCAGAGCCAGCTTGTATAGTTCTGGTATTAAAATAGCCGAGTTTTTAATAATCATCCTGATAATGTTCTCGCCGTCCTCCATTTTCTTGGAGAGAATGACTTCCTGTTCGGCGGTCAGCAGATTTTCTTTACCGATCTCCCGGAGATAGAGGCGGATAGGATCATCCACTGCAGTCTCTTTTTCATCATAGACCAATTTCTGCTTGTTAGCGGCCGGTTTTTCCTCTACAATCTCAAGGTTCAAGTCTTCATCCTCGAGCTTGATGTTATTTTTTTCCAGGATGGATATAACATCTTCTATTCGGTCCGAATTGACGATATCTTCGGGCAAAAAATCGTTTACTTCATCATAGGTAATGATCTTTTTCTTCTTAGCAAACTCTATCAGCTTGATAATGGCAGGATCATTCTGCAGGTCTGTCATTCGGCATCACCTTTAAATTCTGTAATTCTTCATCCAAATACATTTTTTCAGCGAGCAGATCTTTAAGCCCGGCAGGATCACCTCCTTCTTGTGATTTCCTTGAAAGCAGGGAGATGAGACGATGCTGTTTTTTTTCCAGACTTCGCTGTTTGATTCTCTTAATCCCGTCCTCGATCAACTGATCCTGATTAATATTAAATTCTTCACTGGATATTTTCCGTAAAATCAGCTCATTCAAATCCCGATCATCGATACACGCAAAAAGCGCCTCCAGGCTGTTTTCCTGGCTGCGGAAGCATTCCTCCAGAGCGATATATAAGGCTCTGGCTCTGCTGTCTTCAATGTCATCCACAGCCACCGTATTCCTCAACCGGGGGAAATAATCTCGATTGGAAACAATAGCCAGCATGAGAAACCGATCGGCTGATACCTCGGAAGATTCCATAATACCTTCTCGAACTGAGGTGTTCCTCTTAAGGCTTTTAATTCCTTTTACAAAATCGTTTCGTACTGAATCAAAATCCACTTCCAGTGCTTCGGCCAGGACCCGCAGATACCCGTCTCTCTTTACTTCCGAATCAACCGCTTCCAGATAGGGGTCAAGCAATCTGAATATTCCTTCTTTTCCATCAGGAGTATGAAAATCATACTTCAAAAGTGCTTTTCCAATCAAAAACTGAAAACTATTTATAGGATATTTCAATTTATTATGCAATCTCTCCGGTCCTTCTTTTTCAATTATTTCCGCCGGGTCCTCCCCTTCCGAAAGCTCCACCACGGCAGCGGTAAGACCCTGCTGCTCGCAAAGGACAGCCGCCTTCCAGGTCGCCTTTACTCCGGCTTCATCCCCATCAAAGAGGAGTATGCCTTTCCCGGCATACCGCTTTAAAAGCCTTAGCTGGAGGGAAGTCAGGGACGTTCCCAGGGGCGCCGCGCAGTTCTCCTTGCCTGCCAGGAATAAAGCAAGCACATCCATATACCCTTCGACCAGGATAAACTCATCCAGCCCCCGGATTGCCTTAAACATACCGGGAGGTCCGAAGAGATTTTCCCCTTTTCTGAACACGAAGGTTTCCGGGGAATTAAGGTACTTCGGCCGGCTATCTTCCCGGAGGCTGCGGCCGCCGAAGGCGATCACCTCGTCCCTGCTGTTGGAAATGGGGAAAACAATCCGGTCGCGAAACATGGGAATGAGACTCCCCCTTCGCTCCGAAAACAACCCCGATATACGCAGGAAAACTTCTGAGTAATTCTTCTCTCTCAAAAAGCCGAACAACCACTCCCGGTCGGTCGGCGCATAACCGAGACGGAAACGGCCTATCGTATCCTGGCTTATCCCCCGGTCCATGAGATACTTCCGCGCACCGGCGGCCTGCTTATGGTTAAGGAGCAGGTGGTGGAAACTGCCGGCCACCTTCCGGTAGAGCTCCAGGTAGGCCTCCCGCCTTTGGGTATCTCTTTCCGAATCGCCGCTCTCAAAATTGAAGTCGACGCCGGCTTTACGGGCCAGGTGACGGACCGCTTCCACAAAGGAAAACTTCTCCATGTCCATGATGAAGGTGAAAATACTGCCGCCTTTTTGGCAGCCAAAGCAGTAAAAAACCGATTTTTCCGGAGTAACCGTGAAAGAAGGGGTCTTTTCAGAATGAAAGGGACAAAGACCCCAGTAGCGCCCCCCTTTTTTCTGAAGACTCACATATTCGGACACAACATCCGCCATATCGAGTCTATCTGCTACTTCGGAAATAATGCGGTCCGGTATTTTCATTTATATTTGGATCATCCTCCGGATCCGACCTGCTTCAAGTAAAAATATTTAGCCTGATTATGCTCCTGAAGATCTCCGGAAAAATAATGTTCTCCGGTAGATGGGTTTCTTAATAGAAAATACATGTAATCCGTTTCCGGAGGTTTGAGGGCGGCGGTCAACGCCACTTTACCCGGATTAGAGATCGCTCCCGGAGGTAAACCCGCCCATTTATAAGTATTGAAAGGCGAATCAATCTCTGTATCTTCCAAAGTTAAGTACTCGGGATGCGGTTTCTTCTCAACTTCGGTTATAATGTACTCAAGAGTTGCGCAGGATTCAAGTCCTATATTGTATTTTAAGCGGTTAAAAAACACCGAAGCGATCAGCGGCGCTTCAGTGTCTATTCGATACTCCCTCTCCACTATCGAGGCTATGATCACCGTGTTATAAAGTTCCTTCTTATCCCAACTCCGGTAGTCCGGGACGATCTCTTTGAGCCTGGAAAAAAAATTTTCCACCATCCGCTCCACTACTGCATAGGCGGGATAGCCTTTCGGGAAATAGTATGTATCCGGGAATAAGAAACCCTCCAGGTTTTCGGCAGGTATGCCGTAAAAGGCCAGGAGAGCCTTCGATTCGCCGGCGGCCACCACTTCTTCCTTGGGGGCAATTTCCTTGTCCTCCAGATGCTGAGCGATCTTGCTGATCGTCCAGCCTTCCGGGAAAGTAATTTTTACCAGCTCCTGATAGCCGGCCACCAGGAGATTGTGGATCTCCACCGTAGTCTGGCCGGGCATAATCCGGTAATAACCGCTTTTAATGGAGCCCTCGCTATGATTGAACCGGCTTAAGAGCCTTAGTAGAATAGCCGAGCGGATCAGCCTGTTTTGCTCAAGCCGCACGGCAGTGATATTAAGATTTTCTCCTTTTACTATATTAAAAACGCTTCCTTTCTCCGGTATGGAGGGAGGGGAGGTGTTGAGAAAATAGAGGAAGCCGGCTGCCCCGGCGCCTATCAGGATGAGGCATAAAAAGCCCAGCAAAAATCCCTTCATAATCGCACCCCTTTTCAAAGCTTTAGCAGGATGAACTCAACCCGCCGGTTTTTCCATCTGTTTTCCGTATCACTGAAGGGCACGATCGGCTGCGTTCCACCCAGGCCGGTCGTGGATATACGCCCGGGCTGCAGTCCCAGCTCCACCAGGGCCTGTTTTACCGCTTCAGCCCGGCCGCTGGAGAGGGTGTCAAGAAAAGTCGCTTCCTCCTTAGTGCCGAGGATAATATTGGCATGGCCCTCAATCCTTATTTTGTAGGTGCTATATTTGGTAAAAATCTCAAGCAAGCGCTTGATGGTCCTGGCATTCTTGGCGGCCTTTTCCACATCATCGACCGCGGAGAGGTCCGGGGAGTTGGCGGGAAAGGTTATGCTCGCGATCCTGATCTTAAGCTTATCCCCATCCCGAAAGACCAGGACATCCACGGGAATGATACTCTTAAGAGTAACCTCGTTTCCCAGCTCATCGGTTACCGTGAAAATCAGGTTATAATCTTCGGCCGCCTGGACCAGCTCGCCCGTATCGGAAAGGCCATCCCAGATGATTCGCTCGGAAGGATTTCCTTTTCCCCGGAAGCCGGTGAACCTGTTGCCCGTGGGATCATCGATCAGCATGTTCCAGTTTGAGACCGGGCTTGAGTCCCTGACTTTTATGGCCAGGTAAAGCTCATCGTCTACTCCGTCATTGTCAGGAGAAAACGGCTGCGGTGAGAGGATCAGATCTACCAGTGGAGGGGAAACATCCAGCCGGAAGGGGGTAGATAATACTTCGGGCCGGTTTCCTTTAACATATTCCAGGCTGAAGCGGGCCCGGTACTCCCCTTCCGGCGCCCGGGCGGTTGCCGGGGCGATATCGCTTGAGCCCTCCCAGGTCAGGGACCCGGGAACGGAGCCGGCGCCTCTGAAAGCCTTCTGCACCCCTCGCTCTTTATGAACCATTTCCAGTTTCCATGATTTCAGGCCCTCTTCGAGTCCGACATAAGCATTGAAGGAGATCTCGTCGATAAACCCGTCTCCATTTGGTGAAAAGCCGTCTTTCGAAACCGTTATGAAGGCTGGAGTCTGGCGGGTATCGATTTCAAGTCCTTTCAGCACGGCAGAGGCGCTGTTTCCCGCCCGGTCGGTGCCGCGAATTCGATAATTATAGAGGCCGTCCGGAATCTTGTTCCCGTTTTCATCCTTGCCGTTCCATTCAAACCGGGAAGCTTCTCCCTTCCAGAAGAAGCCCCTCACCACCTCGCCTTTGGGTTTTAGAATCTCGCCCTCCCAGAGATCTTCCCGGCTGGAAGACTGGGCAATGGGAATACTGTCCAGGTATCCGTCTTCATCCGGCGAAAAGAGGAAAAAGTCTGCGGAAACCTTAATTTCCGGAGCCGTGGTATCCAGGTTGAAGGGAGTCGCGCGGACCTCATGGTGGTCTCCCTTAAGATAGTCCAACTCCAGCTCGACCAGATAATTCCCGTCCGGAAGCCGCCGGCCGTTGTCGTCCAGGCCGTCCCAAGCCGTCGCTTCCGGGGCCCGGTTCTGGCCCTTAATCTTTCTCACTGTCCTCCCCGCTCCGTCCAGGATGCGAAGCTCGTAGCTCTTTACCCCGGCGGTCATCTTCAAGGTGGGCGTCAGGATGATTCTGTCCTTAACGCCGTCCGCATTAGGGGAAAAATCACTTAAATTTGTGGAAAGAAAGACTTCCGTCTTTTCCGTATTCAGCTCGAATTGTATTTTTTTTGACTGCCCGAAATTCCCGGCCCGGTCAATAGATTTGAGCGAATAGTAATATACCCCGTCGGGAAGGAGACGTCCCTCATCTTCCCGGCCGGCCCAGCTTATCCTGGCCTCGGCCCTGCCCCGCCAGGAGAAACGCCTGACCGGCCGGCCTTCCCTGTCTTCGATGTTTCCTTCCCACAACTGCTCTGAAGACGTCTCCTGAAAAACGGTAACCTCGTCCTTAATCCCGTCCCCGTCCGGCGAGAAGATCGCGAAGTCGCCGCTTACGGAAGCGACCGGCGGGGTAAGATCTATGGTGAGCTCCGGAGATGAGGCGGTCGGGTTGTTGCCGTTGGCATAGAGCACTTCAAGCACGCCCTTATAGCGGCCCTCCGGCAGAGGGCTGCCCCCCTCATCCTTGCCGTCAAAGGAGATACTCGGCTCAATACCAACAGATCCGGAAAATGTCCTTCTCCCCTTCCCCTGCTCGTCGGCAACGGTCAAGCTCCACCTCTCTATGCCTGAGGTGACGGGCACTTCGAGGCTGAAGACCAGCTCATCCTTTACAGAATCGCCGTTTGGAGAGAAAAAAGATTCGTTAATGCTGATATTAATGGGCGTGGTCTGGGTATTAACGATGATATTATCGAGCCGGGCCGAGCCGCTGTTTCCGGCCCTGTCCCTGGAGGCAATTCGGAACGAGTATACCCCGTCCGGAACGAGAATTCCTTCTTTATTCTTTCCGTCCCAGGGAAGGGGGGCAGGAGCGGAATTTTCCCATTGGAACAGGGCCACCTCATCCCCGTCGGCATTCTGAATGGAGCCCTGCCAGAGAATTTCTTCAGACCCGCTCTGCTCGATCGGCAGGACATCCTTGTTCCCATCGTCGTTGGGGGAAAAAATCAGATAAGAAGCCTTGATCTCCACTTGCGGCGGGGTATTGTCCACTACCACCGTTATCGTCTCGCTTGAGCCCAGGTTTCCGTTATCGTCCCAGGCCTCCACGCGGTAAGTGTAGGTCCCGTCCGGGACCACCGCGCCCTGATCGGAGCGCCCGTCCCAGCGAAGCTGCTCCGGTATCGGGATGCCGGTTTTCACATAGGCCAGCCGGTCGATTATATTTTGAACGGTAAGATTTTCCGGCCGCTCGTCTTTATTCACGATCTCCCGGACCTTGTTTCCCAGGCTGTCGGTGACCAGCAGGCGGAAGCCTTTAATGAAACGGTCATCGCTGATGCTGAGCGGCTGGATGAGATCATCCAGAGTGCCGTCCAGGTTGGGTGAGATATAGTCCTCGGAAGGGCCCAGCTCGATCAGCGGCGGGTTTCTATCTATACGACCGATCGGCATGTTGGCCCCGGCCCCTAAAGCCCAGATACCGCCTTGAAGTGGAGCCGCCGAAAGGGTAGTCTTCACCTCGCTGCGGTCTTTTCCGCCGGAGGTGGCGAACTTGACGGCCACCCCGAAGGAGACAGGCAGGCTCCTCGCCGTGCGGCCGGTCCACTCTTTCAGATCAAACAGGCCGGAAGCCTGGATGAATAAAAAATCCATAATGGAAATTTCGGTGCCAAGGGAGGCGCGAACATTCTGGAAGCTGGGAAAGGCCAGATCGGCGCCGAATCCCAATTTGAAAGCCTCGGAATCGAGCAGTCCGAAATGAAGGCCCACCGCCGGGGTAAAAGGCGCTGGAATCGGTGTGTATCCCGCCACAGGAGCAGAACCCTTGCCGAGACCTCGAACAGCCACTCCCCAGCGAAAATCTTTGAGAAGGCCCAAATCGCCGGCCAGGTGAATAAACCCTAGATCGAGCCCCAGCCCCCAATCGGTGCCGAATTGGCCGCCCAGGCCGGCGCCTACCAGCAGGTTAGGGAAGAGGTCCTTGGCAAAAGAGACGTTCAGGGCCCCGAAAGTGCCGAGGTTCAGGCTGGAAAAAGGAGAGGTTATGAAACGCCCGCTTGCACTGAATACTCCCGCCCGGGTAGGCACGGTGATTCCGGCATTGATAATATGACCGAGGCCCTGCTCCGCAGAGGGTCCCAGGAGGGAGAGATAGCTGAAGTCCAGGGTCAAGCGCTGCTTCGCTCCGGAAGCGGCGGGATTTAAAACATCCCCGGCCGGGGAGCTTTCGGAAACGGAGCTTACGCCACCGGCCAGAAAAGTCGGAGAATACAATTCATAGAGCCCACTGCTTCCCGGGGGAGGGTTGTACTGCGCCCAAACGGGAAACCGGGTCATTAAAACCAATAAAATTGCCGTAAACAGGGTAAGATATTTTTTTCTCATGTCCTTATTCCCAACCTCCTTTTAGCTTTTCAAACTTCTCAGGTAGTCAGACTCTATTAGAGCTCAAGCTCCTGCCCTTCCACAGCCAGAATTACCTTAAAATCTCTATTTCCCAGCCTGGCCCGGTACCACTCGGCGGAATTCAAGATCCCGTAGATTTTCCGGTCATTGTAGAGCGGCTCATGATGAAACAAAGCCAGGATCTTGATATTCCATTCGGCTGCAAAATCGATGGCCATGCTGTACGAGGTATGGCCCCAATTATACTTTTCAATAGCCTCGCCTAGAGTGTACTGGGAATCCAAAACCAGTAGGTCGACGTTGATGAAAAAATTTCGGTTTTCCTTCCGGCGCTTGAAATCCTCGGCCGTGATCTCCGAATCGGTGGCAAAGATCATGCTCTTTCCCCCTTCCGAGACCTTGTAGGCCACACTTCCGCCGGGATGCTTCATTTCCTTCCAGGAAATCACGGTGCTGCCCACTTTAAACGGCCGGTCATCGAGCCGGATAAAGTGAAATTCAGCCCCCATGACATCCATGCCGACCGGGAAATAAGGATCTATCATCTGATTCCTTATGATCTCCTCCAGGTTATCCCGCGGACTGTAGCAAAAGACCTGGCCGCCTTTGACATAAGCGGCGGGACTGAAAAAGGGCAGGCCCTGGAGATGGTCCCAGTGGAAGTGGGTAAATAAGATATGGTACTCTTTGATGCCTTCGTTTTTTCCGGCCAAAGATATGGCAAGCTCCCGGATCCCGGAACCGGCATCGATAATAATCAGTTTGTTCTCAGAGGTCCTCACTTCCACGCAGGTTGTATTTCCTCCCACCATGCCGAACAGGTAGGGCGGAAGCCCGGCCAGAAATGCTTCCCGGGTTTCGGGTGTCTCCAGGTCGTGGCATTTTATCCTCATAACGATCGCCGAGATGCGGCTCCTGAGCTGCTCGGGAGTAAGGGGGGTGGGAATGGAGCCGCGGACACCCCAAAATTTTACTCTCATCGCTGCTCCAGTAAATCAACCCGGCGGTGTTTTTTTAACCATCCCTCAATAATCTCTTTGGAGTGTATTCGCCCCCGACCCACCCCGGGGCAAGATTCTTTGCATTCTTCCCAGGCAGCGGCCGAGGAGAGTTTGGAGCTCCAGAAAGGGAAACTCCGGCACTGGAAAGGTCGGTGCTCATACACCGTGCATCCTCCGTTTGCCCAGAAAATGCAGTCATAGTTATTTTTCTCTATGAGACTGACCCACTTAAATCCGTTGATATTGACCGGACGGCAGTAAAACTTTGAGAAATCCGCCCGGGAAAGCCCGGTGGCTTTCATGATGTTTTCGAGATCTGAGGCGGTCAGGAATACGAATCCCGGTGTGAGCCGGCAGCAGTTTGAACAGTGTTGGCATTCAAAGCGCAGGCCTTTACTGAAGAAGCTGTCGCTCAATTCGTCTGCCACCTCGCTTGGTGATAAAAGCTCAGCCGGGATCAAACCGCTTGCCTCTAACCGGGCTAATACTGGAGAAACCCGCTTTACCTGGGGAGAGAAGGATTCGAACCTTCGAAGGCTTAAGCCAACAGATTTACAGTCTGCCCCCTTTGACCGCTCGGGAACCTCCCCGGATTGCCTTAAGAACGTAGCAAATAGAACCCTGGCTTGTCAAGCCACCTGTCGGATTTGAACCGACGACCCCGAGATTACAAGTCACGTGCTCTGGCCGGCTGAGCTAAGGTGGCTTTAGCATCGAGATTAATAAAAGCCGGCCGGAAAGTCAATAACCGTATCATCCGGCACAGTCAAGATTTTCGTATAATCCTTGAATACCGCTACCGTATGCTCAAACTGGGCAGCCGGAGAACGGTCAACGGTAAGAAAGGCCCAGCCGTCGGAGCTCAATTTGAGCTGCGCCGAGCCCAGGCTTAAAACCGGTTCCACCGTGATTACCAGGCCCGGGACAATCCTCATTCCATCGCCCGAACTTCCGGAATGGGGAACCGCCGGAGCCTCATGAAGAGCCCGGCCGATCCCGTGACCGACGCATTCTTCGGCAACCGCGCAGCCCAGGTCTTCGGCAGCCCGGGCCACGGCGCGTCCTACCTCCCCCAACCGGACCCCGGCTCTTACGGCCCGGACCCCGGCTAAAACCGCCAGCCTGGCGGCCTTAAGCAGGCGAATCGCATCGGGGCTCCCCCGGCCCACCAGGAAACTGGCAGCCGCATCCCCGCACCATCCCGCCCGGGTCACGGCTACATCGAGTGTTACCAGGTCGCCTTCCTTGAGCCTGTATTCGGAAGGAATCCCATGAACGGCTGCCTGATTGACGGAGGCGCAGATGGCGCCCGGAAAATGCTTCTGGGCCGCGGGAATGGCTCCGTTTCTCCTGATATAAGCCTCCGCTATCCGGTCAAGCCGTTTCGTGCTTATTCCGGGCTGGATATAACGCTTCAGGTGAAGAAGGGCCCCGGAAGCGAGCCGGCAGCTTTTCCCGATTTCAGCAACTTCCCGGGAAGTTTTTAAAGGTATATGGAGCTCACCGATCATGGAAGGACAGCCGGCCGGCCCGGGAGCGTCTCTCCCCGGTAAAGGGGGAGATACCGGTCAGCCAGCACCTTATCCCAGGTGTAATGCTCGAAGATATTCCGGAAGGCCTGGCTGCGCATCGTATCCAGTCGCCCGGTGCTGTTCCGGTAATCGGACAGGGCGCGCAGGACAGCCCGGCAGAGGGCCGGAACAGAATGTTCGAGATAGGTGTATCCGTTGAACCCATCTATGACTTTAATTAACCCCCCGACCCGGTGTACAATGGGGAGATTTCCCATCATCTGGGCGAAAAAATCAGTCAGGCCGCAGGGTTCAAACCGGGAAGGGACCAGGAAAAAATCACCGGCGCCGTAAATCAATTTGGCTACTCCGGAATTATACCCTATCAACACAGCCATCTTCCCCCGGGCCGGGACCTCCCCGGTAAGGGAGATTAAAGCTTCTTCAATATTCTTCTCACCCTGTCCCTGGATAAGGAAACGAACCGGAACTCTTCTCGATAAGAGTTGAGATATGGCTCCGGCCAGGACATCCACTCCTTTCTGGCTGGTAAGGCGCCCGATAAAGGTATAAAGCGGCTCGCCGGCCCCCGGCGAAAGGGAGCCGAAAATCTTGAGTCCCTCAAGCAGGGCCGCGTCTTTCCTGACAAACAGACGTTCGAGCAAATCTTCTCTGCACCTGGTTTTGCCTTCAAACCGGCCTTTAAGCGGATCAAAGGCGTGGGGAAGGCCGGAAAGCTCCGGAAAACGGGGATCGAAGCCTTGAGGATCGATGCCATTGGTGATTCCCAGGAGCATCACCCCCTTTTCCCGGTAAGCTTTCCCCAGCCCGCCGGTCAGATAATCGAGCTTACCGGAGATGATTTCTTCGGCATATCCCTCGGACACCGTATTAACGATGGAATAGCCGGCGCCCAGCAGGAGCGGATCCACGGCCCCGCCTAAAAGGCCACCGGCCAAAACTCTTAGCGGAAGTCCCGTGAGTTGGCGGGCAAATTTCAAGTCATAGATTTCCTGATGATATCCGATCCCGGCATTGTGGATGGTAATTACGGCCCGGCTATCTTTAAAGAAATCCTTACAGCCGCGCCCTTCCCTCATGATCGCGGGTAGCATCGCACTGTGACCGTCATGGCAGTGAAAAACGGCCGGCTTTTCCTTAAAGCACCGGGCCAGCTCCAGGGCTCCCCGCTGCAGAATCAAATTCAAATGGTGAGCGTCCCAGTGTCCCGAGCCCGGCAATTTATGAGGGTCCTCTTTTTCATCTTCCGCTGTATAGGTGTAGACCGACCTCTTGGACCGGGTCCGGGCGGAATCGAGCAGAAATATGCGCTCTCCTTCCCTCCGGAGAGAATAAACCTCAATCTCCTCCGGGGCGCATCTGGAATATGTATTGGCTGTGGGCAGGCTCAGAGAGAGCCTGGTAGAAATCTTTTCCGCCTTTAGATGCTCGCAATTTATGAAACCATAGCGGGGCAGGACCACCGTGACGGGAATTGACAACCTGGCCAGACCGGCCGCCAGCCCTGCCACCACATCCTTGACTCCACCTGCTTCGGCCAGGCCGGAATATTCCCGGGCCAGGAGCCATATTCCTTGCTCCAGGCCCTTATCTAAACTCATGGTTTAGCCTTATTCCTCATCGCGTATATCCGACCTCAATTTTTCCGCGCCGTCCAGGTACACCGGCCGGGTTCGCGGCGGGGTTGAATTATCACCTGTTTGATTAAAAGTCAGAAGCACCCGGAGCATTCCCATCTCGGCTCCATCTATTTCAGCCTCCTGAACACAGAAAAGAGGCATATGCTTAAACTCGGTAGAATGCTCTTTCTGCCTGAGGCCGGAAGCGGGATTTGCTTTATCGAGATCCCTGGTAACGGAGAAGATGATGCTGACAATGTCCCCGACAAGAATCGCATTCCGATTAATGATTTCTTTGACCAGCCTGGTTGAGGCCGCGTAAATCGCCTCCTCGGTGTTTTTCGGGACCTTGATTGCACCACGCACAGCTCTTACCAATAGAATATTCCTGATTGCGTCCACTTGTATTACTAAAATCGGTACGATCTAGATCAGGCTTGAAATAAGTTTTTCCATCGAGACGATGGAAAGCTCCCTGGGGTTCCCGGACATGCTGGAACCGGAAGACCGCCGGACGATTTCCGGAACCGCAGCAGGATCGATGGAATAAGCCTTCAGGTCCCGAGGCAGGGAATAAAGCGAGAAGAGGCCCTCGATCTCTTCTAAAAGCCACTTAAGCGCATCTTTTCCCGGTCCAGGCCGGAGGCATGGAGGCCGACGTGCCGCTGCGGCCATGGAGGGCCGAGCCAGCG
>CAZERV010000044.1:0-24195 GCA_964514815.1 uncultured Spirochaetaceae bacterium
CTAATCAACATGAGACTCTCTTCAAGCCTCGCCTCTTGTAGGCGGGGTTGTTGACTATTTTCTTCTGCAACAACCATCTGCTGAGTAATGATGAAGAGTATGACTAATAAGTATGCATAAAAAAAATTGTGCTTCATATTTAAATAGTCAATCCAATAATGTATGAATATAACACGAATATAGCATTTAGCCAACGGTGTAGCAATAAAATCAATAAATTGTTCGTCTGGCGTCAATTATTTATAACTAATTTGATATTGAATTTTGTCAACCGGAAAGGCCATAATGGGGTCTGGCGGACGGCTATGGGTGAGAGCATGAGTGTAAAGATTTTAGGGGCTGGCGCGGTGGGAACTCTAATCGGCGGTCTCCTTGCTCATAAAGGGCATCGGGTAACCTTTTCCGGGAGCGAAGAGGGCGCTCACACGGGCCGGGAAAGAGTTCTGCGGATCCAGCTTCCCGACCGATACTTGAGGCTGAACCTGGAAAGCCGAGAATCGGAGCAAATCGTTTTTCTTTTTGTTGCCCTTAAAAGGCATCATCTTAAGACTTTGAGTAGGGACTCACTGGCCGATCAGGCTCTAAGCCCGGATGGAAAGATCGTATTTCTTAACTGCGATCTGAAAGACGTGAAAAGGCTCTCGCCTGAAAAATATCAATCTCTTTTATGCCTTTCCCTGCTTACCGCCGTGATGCTGCAGCCCGGCGACATCGAGCTTACCTCTTCCCGATCTTTTTTGATTTTTGAAAAAGACCGGGCTTTAAGAGAGGCACTATCAGCTTTCAAAACATTTGGAATTGAGCCGTTCGAAGTGGACGATGTCGAGCCTTATGCGAACTCATTCTTTATCTGGCAGCTTCTTTTCCTTCCGGCAGCCATGTGCCATACGACTTACGATAACTTTCTCTCCTATGCGGAGGGAAGAGAGATAGCCTCCCGGGTGCTTGAGGAAGGAATTGAGACATTTTTACGGAGCGGAAAAAGGCTTAAGAAACTTCCGGCCATGGACCCCCGGGAGCTCCTTAAAAAGATAGAAAAGGGAGGAAAGCAGTTTGCCGGGGCCAGGTTCTGGCCGGATCGAGCCTATAACAGCCTCTTGCAATCGATTATACTCGATAAGATAACGGAATCCAGGGAGCTGAATGGGAGGCTCGTTAAAATGGCCGCAGAAGCCGGGGTCGATCCGGTTTGGAATTGGCGTTTAACGCAAAGGCTCGGCCGGGTTCTCAGGGTCGGCTTCTACAGGAATCCCTTAGAACTCTACAAGGCCCTGGATTAGGGAGGAAGGAGGACTAAACATGCGCGAGGGTTTTGCCGAAAGAGTCAGGAATGCCCTGGATTCAATTTCAAACGAATTAATCTCAGGCGAAGTCTCAGGTCGGCCGAAAATCGGTTTGATCCTGGGCTCGGGATTGGGAGAGTTTGCAGAAGGGCTAGAAGGAATCGAAATACCCTACAGTGAAATAGAAGGCTTTCCAACTCTGACAGTGGAGGGACACAGAGGCCTTCTCAAAGTTGGAAAAAGCGCCGCAGTTCTGTCCGGCCGCTGTCATTACTATGAGGGCTATTCGCTGGATGAAGTAGTTTTACCGGTTTTTCTTCTTCACGGCCTCGGGGTTAAGACACTCATTATCACTAATGCGGCCGGGGGGATCAACAGGGAGTTTGCACCCGGGGACCTGGTGCTAATCAGGGACCATATCAATCTCCTGGGTATGAATCCGCTCAGGGGTCCTAACCCGGGCGCCCTTGGACCGAGATTTCCGGATATGAGTGAGGCGTATCCGCAGTCTCTGCGCAAGTTAGCCCGGGAGGCCTGGCGAAAGGTCGGAACGAGTAAGCTGAAGCAGGGAATCTACGCCGCCTTACCCGGGCCTTCTTACGAAACTCCCGCTGAAATAAGGATGGCGGAAAGAATGGGTGCTGATCTGGTGGGAATGTCTACCGTGCCCGAGGTGATTGCCGCTAATTTTCTGGGCCTCCGGGTCCTTGGGATTTCCTGTGTAACGAATATGGCTGCCGGAATTCTGGACCGACCCTTAAGTCACAAGGAGGTAGTGGAAACGGGCAGGAAGGTCCAGCCGGTTTTCAAAGGCCTGCTTGATGGCCTGCTGGAACTCCTGGCCGTTAATGATGAATGACCGTAGAAGATAGAATATCACCAGAAACCGTAAACGGGATCCTGGAGGCAATCTATGAGGCCTCCGGGAACGAAGTCCTCATAGTGGGCACCGTGGACAGGGATAAAAAAGTTACCGGGATCACGATCGCGGCCCGGGGACATGCCGAAGCGGTTTCCGCTTTAAACCCGTTCATGGAAAAGGGGGATGTGGTTATTCACAATCATCCCTCGGGCCGGCTTACGCCGAGCTCCGCCGATATTCAAATTGCCTCCAGGTTGGGGAACCAGGGGATCGGGTTTTACATCATAAATAACCAGGTGGACCGCGGTTATGTGGTCGCCGAGCCCGTGGAGGTCCGGGAAATAACTCCTCTCAATACAGCGGCCCTGGCCGGATTCCTGAAAAACGGCGGCCGCCTGAGCGGTTGTTTTCCGGACTACGAAGAGAGGACTTCCCAGGTCGCCATGCTTGAGTTTATTTGTGAAGGCTTCAACCGGAAAAGCATCCGGATTGCCGAGGCCGGCACCGGGGTGGGTAAGTCTTTAGCCTATCTAATTCCGGCGGTCGACTGGATTTTGAAAAACGACGAAAGGGTGGTAGTATCCACCTCTACCATCAACCTCCAGCAACAGCTTATCGAGCAGGACATCCCCCTGGTCAAAAAAATGTTCTCAAGTGACCCGGGTGTCTGCCTGGTCAAGGGCAGGGGAAACTACATCTGCCTGACCCGCCTGCAGGAAGCGCTCGAGGAGATTACCCTATTCGAAGAAGAAAAGAGCGAGATTAAAGCAATTGGCAGCTGGGCCGGGGATTCCAAGACAGGAAGCAGAAGCGATTTATCTTTCTACCCGAGCGAAGAAGTCTGGTCCAGGGTCTGCTCGGAAGCGGACGCCTGTTACGGGCTGCGCTGCCCCAACCGGGAAAAATGCTTCGTGATCAAATCGCGCCGGGAAGCAGCTTCGGCCAGGCTGCTGGTGGTTAATCACCACCTCTTGTTCTCCGATCTGTCCCTGCGCCTGTCCGGGACCGGGTTTGAGAGTTCCGCCGTTCTTCCTCCGTTTCAACACATTATCTTCGATGAAGCTCATAATGTGGAAAAAAGTGCCACCTCCTTTTTCTCCACTCATTTCAGCCGGGCCAGCATAGGGAAATACGTGGGCCGGCTCTTTCGAAGAAAGAAAAATAGACGCTCCGGTCTCCTTCTGGGTCTCGAAAAGCTGGCCGGACCGGGCAAGAAGATCGCCGCTTTCAGGGATGCTTTGGATCTTATTCTCGATAAGGCGGACATTCTCAATGCAGTCTCTCTATCCTTAATGGCCGGGCAGGCGAGCCTTCGATTGAATCCGTCCGGTTTCGAGGCTGAGTTCTCAGATGAATTTTTTACCGACTTGAAGGAACTGAAAGATGCGATCGCAGTCTCCGTCAATTCTTTTGAAGGACTGCTGACTCAACTGAGCGAAGAGGAGCAGGAGAGCATTGTGGTCTTTGAATCTAAAGTCCAGCTCAGGCGCCTGCTAAAGGCTGCCGAGGGCTGCGAATCTTTCTTGAAGTTCAAGGAAGACAGGCAAAACATATATTGGCTGGATACAAAAACAAGTTTCCGCGGTGAACGTTATGTTCGATTTGTAATTACTCCGCTCGTTATTTCTCCGGTAATGCGAAAAGCGGTCTACGAACCGTACGGGACAATCATCTTCACCTCGGCTACCTTGACGGTAGGAGACTGCTTTGATTATTGGAAAATCCGGCTGGGATTCAACCATGGAGTGGAAAGAGAGATAAGCGAGAACGTTTTTCCTTCCCCCTTTAACTATCCGGATAACGTTCTTTTAGGCATTCCGCAGGAAGCCCCGTTTCCGGATCAGGACGGCTATGAAGGTTTCGTGGCGGATTTTGTAAAAGAAGTGCTCCTTATCTCAGAGGGGCGGGCCCTGGTACTGTTTACTTCCTATGCGCTTCTCAGGGAGACATTCAACGGAATCCAGGGAGAATTGACTGAAAAGGGGATTCCGGTCATGCGGCAGGGAGATGAGGACAGGAACAGGTTAATGAACCGCTTCCGGGCGGATACCTCCAGTGTCCTGTTTGCGACCGATTCTTTCTGGGAAGGGGTAGATGCACCCGGTGAATCGTTGGAAGTGGTCATTCTCTCCAGACTGCCCTTTAGAGTGCCGACGGACCCGATCCTGCAGGCACGAATGGATGAGATAAGAGAGAGGGGGGGTAATCCCTTCATGGAGCTATCCCTACCTGATGCGGTCATACGCTTGAGACAGGGTTTCGGCCGCTTGATTCGCCGGGCCAGTGATAAGGGGATTGTGCTGATTCTAGATTCCAGAATAGTAAACAAACGGTACGGCGCTTACTTTTTATCTTCCCTTCCGGAAACCCGGCGGATCATTTCATCGACCGCCGGGGTTATTGATTCTGTCGAAGATTTTATCGTTCAAATAAGAAAGGACCTGCGCCCATCGCGGCTAAAGCCGCGATAGACTAACATGTCGTTAAAAAAACAAGATTTTTAAGGATTATTAGCATTTAAAATGCGCAGGTTTTTTTTATTTGGAAATGACGGCAAGAACATCTCCGATTTTAACTATAAGCTGCTCTTCACCATCAATTTTAATGCTGGAGCCGGCATATTTATCGTAGATTACCCGGTCCTTGACTTTTATCTTGATGGCTTCATCATCGCCTATGGCCACGATAACGCCTTCTTGAGTCTTTTCCTGGGCAGTCTGTGGGATATAAATACCGCCTGGAGTTTTTGTTTCACTCTCTATCATTTTGACCAGCACACGGTCGCCGAGAGGTTTGACCTTCATTCCGTTTCCTCCTGATTAAGCATTGATTTTTTAAGATCATTATGAATTTTTAGATTTGAGATGAATATACAAATTAACCGCTTTCTCGTCAAGAAAAACTTATTTTAGTTGTCAAAAGAAATCAGGATTGTTATTTTTATTATAGCCTTGATGAATTATGGGTACCTGGAAAGCAGACATCAATAGGGGAATACAACAGCTCAGCAAGCATGATCCGGAGAAAGCGCTGAAGTATTTTAACCGCGCTTTAGCCGTTTGCCCGGTATCCTCCGGTGCGGAACTCTCCAGGCTGCTCTTCTACTTAGGCGTTGCGTTTAAAAAGCTCGGCTACTCGAACTCTGCGGTACGAAGCTGGACCGCTTCTCAGAGATTGAAAAAGCGGAAAAATATAAAAAAGCTGCTGAAGAGATTTTCCAATGGATACGGCATGGCCCGGCAGGATACCGAAGAGTTAGATGACTGGAATGCTTTTTATTCGATTCAACTCATGCATTACCTGGTGGGTTTCAATAAGCGCACTCTTACCGACAGGATCGAAAGGTCCATGTTGAAAGATATCATCTTCGCCTATTGGACAAAACTGAAGTCTGCGGGGATTCTAAATGATAAAATACCGTCGGAAAAGAGCGAAATATTTAAAGAGACTAAAATAGATTTTCCGCTCTTCTTTCACGCCCGGCTGCCGTCCATAATTCAGGGCAATTTTCTTCAAGGAGGTAAGTTGAAAGCAGGGGACAGGTGTCCCTGCGGCAGCGGGCTGCCTTTCTGTGCCTGCTGCGGGCGCACTCCCGGGGAAGATGAATTGAGTATTGGACTATTTTGATACAATATATGAGTAATTTTTTAAAATTGTTTCATTTTGACCCAATTTATTTTAATACTAAAAATACATAAAATTAATTATTTAATTCCTTGTAATTAAAAGAATTATCGCCCAGGTATTTTCATAATACGGCACGCTTATTGCATATAATAAATTGAAAAGTAATATCAGGAGGCCCGGATGCCCACTGCGTCCAAACCGGCTGTTAAGCCGATGCAAGCTCAAAAAGTAGCTAAGAACAACGATGAAAATATTCTATCGATTTATTTAAAAGAGATCAATAGGATATCTCTGCTCAGCCGGGCGGAAGAGGAAGAATATGCCAGGAAAGCTGCTCTGGGAGAAATTGCGGCCAAGAATAAATTGATCAAGGCCAACCTGCGCTTTGTGGTCAATGTAGCCAAGAAGTACCAGAATCAGGGCCTTCCCCTGGCGGATCTAATAAGTGAGGGCAACATAGGCCTGATGAACGCCATTGAGCGCTTCGATGTGGATAAGGGCTATCATTTCATTTCCTATGCAGTATGGTGGATCAGGCAGGCGATTCTCAAGGCAATCTGTGAGAAATCCAGAATGATCCGGCTTCCCCTGAATCGTGCCAATGAGCTGGTCCAGATAGAAAAGGCTCGAAAAGAGCTGCAGACCGACAACGGCTCCGATCCCGAGATCGTAGAGATCGCCAGGCAACTGGACATGAACAAGGAAAATGTGGCCGAGCTGATCAATATCTCCAAGGACCTGGTTTCCCTGGACACACCCATCTATGACGAGAAAGATTCTTCCCTTTTGAGTGACTTTGTAGAAGACAAAGGTTACAAGTCCCCGGATGAAGTGGCGGTGAACAAATCTTTGCAAGATGACATTAATAACCTGCTGAAGACCCTTACCGAAAAAGAAGCCGATATCATCCAGTACCGCTTCGGCTTAAACGGCCGGCGGCCGATGTCTCTGAAAGAGATCGGAAACCGGTACAAGCTTACCAAGGAGCGGATCAGACAGATCGAAAAAAAGGCGCTGAAACGCCTCCAGCATCCCTCCCGAAGTCACTATCTGAAATCGTACCTGTCTTAGGCGACAATCTCACCATTCTTGACAGAGCATTTTATTTCCTTTAAATTCACAGTACCGATTAAAAACTTTTAAGACTGAAGGGTGGTTTCAATGGCAAAAGATAAATATGTCTATTCTTTCGATAGCGGTAAGGCAGAGGGTGAAGCCGGGATGAAAAACATTCTGGGCGGCAAGGGCGCCAACCTGGCGGAAATGACCAATCTCGGCATTCCCGTTCCCCCGGGATTCACGATCTCGGCCGATGTCTGTGACCTTTATTCTAAGAATAATAATAAGTATCCGGCCGGTCTGAATGAGGAAGTCGCCTTAAACCTGAAAAGGTTGGAATCTTTGATGGGCAAAAAGCTCGGCGATCCGAAGGACCCTCTCCTGGTCTCGATACGCTCAGGCGCTGCAGTTTCCATGCCCGGCATGATGGACACCGTGTTGAACCTGGGCCTGAACGATAAAGCAGTGGAAGGTCTGGCCGACATGTCCGGGAACGAACGGTTTGCCTGGGACGCCTACCGGCGTTTTATCCAGATGTTCGGAAATGTGGTGCGCGGGGTCCCCCATGAGGTTTTCGAAGAAGTGCTCGACAAGATAAAAGCTGAAAAAGGCGTTGAGCTGGATACCGAGCTGGATACCGACGACCTTAAAAAGATCGTGAAGAGATATGAGGCGACTTATAAAAAACATACCGGGAAACCCTTTCCTCAGCATCCGCAGGAGCAGCTCTGGGCGGCCATGGACGCCGTCTTCGGATCCTGGAATAATCCCAGGGCCGTTAAATACCGGGAGATTCATGGGATCAAAGGCCTGCTCGGCACAGCCGTCAACGTCCAGGTCATGGTCTTCGGGAACCTCGGCGATGATTCCGGGACAGGAGTCTGTTTTACCCGAGATCCTTCTACCGGCGAGAATATTTTCTACGGCGAATATCTGATGAATGCCCAGGGCGAAGACGTGGTGGCCGGAATCAGAACGCCTGAGACCCTGGGCAGGCTGAAGCGCGAGCTGCCCGAGATCTACAGAGAGCTGGATAAGGTCAGAGACAGGCTCGAAAAACATTACAAAGACATGCAGGACATGGAGTTTACGATTCAGCAGGGAAAGCTCTTTCTGCTTCAGACCCGTACCGGAAAACGGACCGGTTTCTCCTCAGTGAAAATTGCGGTTGAAATGGTAAAGGAGAAATTGATCACTAAAGAGGAAGCCGTAGCCCGGGTCACTCCGGAACAACTCGATCAGCTTCTGCATCCGATGATCGATCCTAAAGCGAAGAGAAGCGCTAGAATCCTGGCAAAAGGATTGAATGCCTCACCCGGGGCGGCATCCGGGCAGATCGTTTTTACCGCTGCAGACGCCGAAGCCTGGGCCGGCCAGGGAAAAAAGGTGCTTCTGGTCAGAAAAGAGACCTCGCCGGATGATATAGGGGGCATGAATGTTTCTGAAGGGATCCTCACCTCCACCGGTGGGATGACCTCGCACGCCGCGGTCGTGGCCAGGGGCATGGGGACTCCCTGCATAGCCGGCTGTAAGGCCATGGTGATTTCAGGAAAGAATGCGGTTATGGACAACAAAAAATATAAAGAAGGCGACTGGCTCACCATCGACGGAGCGACCGGCGAGGTCTTTGAAGGAGAGCTGAGACTGATTAAAGCCAAAATCAGCGGCGACTTTTCCATTTTCCTCTCCTGGGCCGATGAGATTCGCCTTGCGGCGGTTCGGAAAGGGATCAAGGAAAAGGGCTTCCGGGTACGCACCAATGCCGACCTGCCCAGGGACGCTAAGGTGGCCAGGGAATTCGGTGCGGAAGGAATCGGACTCACTCGAACGGAGCATATGTTCTTCGATGAGACGCGTCTGGAAATATTCCAGGAAATGATCGTGGCGGATAACGTGGATTCGCGCCGGAAGGCCCTTAAAAAACTGCTTCCCATGCAGAAAAAAGATTTCAAAGGGATTTTTAAGGTCATGGACGGCCTCCCGGTAACGATCCGGTTGTTGGACCCGCCCCTCCATGAGTTTTTGCCCAAGGCAAAGGAAGACGCCAAAGCGCTGGCGGATAAGATCGGCATTCCGGTAAAGAAGCTGAATGAAAAGATCGAGTCTCTCCATGAGCTGAACCCGATGCTCGGCCACCGGGGCTGCCGCCTGGGCATTACCTATCCGGAAATCTATGATATGCAGGTGCAGGCGATCATCGAGGCGGCCTGTGAGGTATCTAAAGGAGGAGTGAAGGTTTATCCTGAGATCATGATACCGCTGGTTGGCGCTGCTATTGAGCTTAAAATGCTGAGAGAGAACGCCGAGGCGGTCGCCGCCCGGGTGTTTGCCGCGAAGAAAGTGAAAGTCGAATATAAAATCGGCACCATGATCGAAATTCCCAGGGCCGCCCTCACCGCGGACAAGGTGGCAGAGGTAGCGGATTTTTTCTCTTTCGGAACCAATGATCTGACCCAGATGACCTTCGGGTATTCCCGGGATGACGCAGGAGTTTTCCTGGACGATTATATCTCCCAGGGCGTGCTGGAAAAGGATCCTTTCCAGACCCTGGACCAGGAGGGCGTCGGCCAGTTGGTAGATATGGGAGTGGTAAAGGGAAGATCTACCAAGAGCGACCTAAAAATCGGGATCTGCGGGGAGCACGGCGGGGAGCCGTCTTCGATTGATTTCTGCTACCGGGTCGGTATGAATTATATTTCCTGCTCTCCCTACCGGGTGCCTATTGCCAGGCTGGCTGCAGCCCAGGCGGTACTGCAAATAGCAGGTGTCTTCATCCCCGGAGGGTAGTGGTAGCATCCTCCGGGGTTACGGCCTCTTCTTCCCGATGGAATTCCTTATGGGTTATTATTTAAGGAATATATACAGGGTCTTGATTCCCAGCGTATATACCGCGGATACGATGACCCCGGCAATAAGAACGCCTATTGTCAGGGCCAGGAAGGACTTACTTTTTTTCATTCCCAGGACCCAGGCGCCTAATGTTCCCGTATAGGCCCCGGTAAACGGGAGGGGAATGGCCACAAAGAGAATTAACCCTGCATAGCCGAATTTTTCCACCTTATCGTGCACCCGCTGCCTTGAGCGGTCGATGATCCTTGCGAAGAAACGCTGGTAGGGCTGCCACCGATCGAGAAGTTTATGAATGCTGCCCAAAAATAGATATACCAAAGGCCCGACCAGGGCATTCGCCGCCACACAGACCAGGTAGGCGGGACCGAGGGGAATCCCTCTTATCAGGGCGTAAGGCAGCCCGCCCCTCAATTCAGAGATGGGAAGAAGACAAAAAATTATGGTAATAAAGATGGTTTTAAAGTCCACCGGGCTGCTCCTCAAAACTGCGGTCTGGCTATAGTACGCATTTTCCTGTGCTTATGCAATGGGTGGCTGGTTTCATCCGGCTCTGCCGGGTGTCATAAATCACAATCGGGCGGAAATTCACAATCGTTTCAGTTGACAGTGAAAGTAGGGAATTGCTAAAATCCAATATAGCAATGTTCGATTCTTTAACCCATAATGCTCATTCTCTCAATCTTGAAACCACCGCTGATATTAAAAAGCAGTTGACCGGGATCGGCGCGGCTGACCGGTCGAGCGAGCATCTGCCGGATCATTTCCGGTTTTTCACCATAAAAATGGCGAATGTGGATGCCCGGTCTGCGGAACTCATGAAATCTCAGCTGGAAAGGCTGGGCGGCGACCTGGTAATGCACCGGGAGGCTTTAGATCATACCCGCAGTCATACCGATGTGCTTTTGGCCGGAAGCAAACACGCCCTCAGCCGCCTTTCCAGGCACCTAAAGAGTGAGTCTTTCGATCTGGATAAGATCGCCTCCGAAATTGAAAGGTGCCTGGCAACCGACCGGCGGAGACTCGCCTGGGGAAAACGGGTAATGGATTTCAGCCGTAAAAAATATGTCATGGGCATCTTGAACTGCACCCCGGATTCTTTCTTTCCGGGCAGCCGGCAGGCAAATGTCCGGGAAGCTTATACAGCAGCCGGGGAGATGATCGATGCCGGGGTGGATATCCTGGATATAGGAGGAGAATCCTCGCGGCCCGGATCGGATCCCGTCAGCGCTGAGGAGGAAAATGAAAGAGTGATTCCGCTCATAAAGGCTATCAGGCGGGAGTGGGATATAATGATTTCCATCGATACTCGGAAAAGAGAAGTTGCGGAGCGCGCTTTAGATGCAGGGGCGGATATTGTTAACGATATCTCGGGCTTAAGAGATAATGAGCCTCTGGCGGTCCTGATTGCTTCCCGCAAAGTGCCGGTGATTCTCATGCACATGCGCGGCTTTCCTAAAACGATGCAGGCAAATCCTTACTACAAGGATACGATCGGCGAGATATTAAAAGAGCTGCAGTCATACATCTTCTTTGCTCTGGGTGCCGGCATCGAGGAAAATATGATTATCATCGATCCCGGAATAGGTTTTGGCAAGAGACTGGCGGACAATCTCAAGATAATCAAGGACCTGGCTGCCTTCAGATCCCTTGGCTTTCCGCTTCTGATCGGTTTGTCGCGAAAATCGTTTCTCGGTGATATTTTGAAGCTGCCGGTGGAAAAGCGGCTCACCGGAACCATTACCGCCAACACCCTGGCCATCGCAGGCGGTGCCGATATTATCCGCGTTCACGATGTAAGAGAAGCCGTAGAAATGACTAAAGTAATCGATTCGATAAGAATGATCTGTCCTTAGTTTCAGGAGCACCCGTTGAACTTGATTTCAGAAAACTGGTTGTTAAGGGATTATATCATTCCCGCCCTGGATATTCTCCTGCTGGCTTTTTTAATTTACCGATCTTACAAAATCCTGGTCCAGACGAAGGCGATCCAATTGATTAAGGGAGCGCTTCTGATAGCCCTGATCTATATCCTGGCCTTCTTTCTTCGCTTGAATACCCTGCTCTGGATACTCAATCTACTGGTGCCCGGTTTGGTCATCGGAATGGCTATCATTTTTCAGCCGGAGCTCAGAAGAATCTTTACCCGCATAGGCCAGGGTGCCTGGTTCGGTCTTCGCCCGCGGGTATATTCATACCACCTGGAGGCCGTCTTAAACTCGGTGGAAATACTTTCCGCGAGGCGGAAAGGAAGCCTCCTTGTTTTCCAGCGCAAAATCGGGCTGAACACCATCATAGAAACAGGAACGCGCTTAAATGCGGACTTATCCTCCGGCCTGATACTGACGATATTCTCGGACGGCGCGCCTCTCCATGACGGCGCGATAGTAATCCAGGAAGATAAGATCGCTGCCGCCGGATGCTTCCTGCCGCTGTCCGAGCAGCCGGACATCCGCCGGTCTTTTGGAACCAGGCACAGGGCCGCTTTAGGTCTGGCCGAAGAAACCGACGCAGTAGTGCTGGTAGTTTCTGAAGAAAATGGGGCCATTTCCCTATCATATGATGCGAATTTGCTCTACGATCTCTCCCCGGATGAGATTTCCGGAAGGCTCAAATCACTACTGGAGTTGAGAATAGAAGAAGAGGAATCCCAATTTGAATCTTAAGGGAATTCAGAATGCTCTCTTTGCCAATTGGCCCGCCAAGATCATCTCACTGACTGCGGCTGTAGTTCTATCCATGTTTTATCGCATTAATTCTATGGAAGAGCGTTTTTTCAGTGTTCCGCTGAGCCTGGAGCCGCCTCAAGGTCTGGCCTTGGCCGATCCCTATCCCAAGAGCGTTCGCATTACCCTGCGGGGGGATGCGGATAGTATTTTCTCCGTTCTTGAAGAGGACATAGAAGTGTTTGCCGATTTCGGAAAATTTAAATCTGAGGGGAAATACCGTATTTCCCTGCATGTTGACCGAAAAGGAAGCGCTCTCAATATAGAACCACTGGAGATCAGGGTGGAACCGGCGGAAATTAAGGTTACCCTGGAGCAGAAATTGGAAAAGAGCCTGGAGATAGTTCCCAGCATCAAGGGTAATCCTGCCCATGGATATGAGCTTGTGCAATACAGCGTTACACCGAATATGGTGGAAATAGCAGGACCGAGAAGCAAGGTGCAAAGAATCAATTCATTGACCGTTGAAGATATCGATCTTACCGGGCGCACCGAAGACTTCCTGGTCACCGTTCGGATCATTCAGGATAATTCTCTCATTCAATTTCCGAAGGGCGCTGCCGTTGAGTTTCGGGGAGTAATTAGGGCGGCGGAGATTATTAAGACCTTTGAGCCGATCGATATTATCAGCCTGGATCTTTCTCCGAAACTCAGGCTCGCCGACCCCCTGCCAGAAGGAAGCATAAAGCTTCAGGGTTCCCAAGTTTCAGTGGAAAGCATGGATCCGGGCCAACTGCGCCTGGTTTTAGACTGCTCTGCCATTACGGATCCCGGAGAGTACCTGCTTAATCCGGTGCCGGATATCCCGGCCGGGTATGTTGTCCTGAAATACGAGCCTCAGGAATTGCTTTTGATTTTTTTGGAAACCACAGGAGACCGATCTAGCCGATGATTCTTGGCATTGGAATTGATGTTGTTCACGTGCAAAGGCTGAGACGCTGGGGACAAATTCCGGGTCTTTTCGACCGTTATTATCACCCGGACGAGCTTAAAGTGGCTCTTCCCAGGGGGGAATCAGGCATTCTCTCCCTGGCAGTCCGGTTTGCGGCCAAGGAAGCATTTGGCAAGGCGTTAGGCACCGGTCTGCAAGGTCTTACTTTGAAGGAAATTTCGATTATGAATGATGAAGTTGGGAAACCGATCATGCACCTGTATGGTAGAGCCGAGCAGGCCTTTAAGAAAATGGGGGGAAAGCGTATTTTTATTTCACTCAGCCATGAGCGCCAGAATGCTCTGGCCGTTGTCATTATTGAGGGGGATTGATGTCCGATACGAGCACAATAAAGATTACCTTTTTTTCCAAGAGCCCTACTGTCTGTCCGGTTTGTTTGACCAGGTTCTTTAAAGAAGAGCTTCTTTCCGGAGGCGGAAGATTGATAGCCGGGGATCTTACCGACGAATTGCACCGGTTGTATGAACCCTCCAAGAAATTCGGAGAGTTATATCCCCTGGTTTATACCATAGTAGTTTGCCCCTCCTGCTATTACGCCGCCTACCCCCAGGATTTTACGGAAGTCGGCAACCAGGCGGTTAAGGAGCTTAAGAATGATACGGACAGAAGGCTGGAAAGCGTGGCCCTGATCCTGGATGGCTTGAATTTTGCCGAATTCCGGGACCTTAAGGAAGGGGCGGCGAGCTATTACCTGGCTATGATGAGTTACGATTTTTTTGAGTCGAATCTTTTCCCGACTTTCAAACGCGGCCTCTCTGCCTTGAGAACCGCCTGGCTCTTTAATGATCTGCACAGTAAATATTTCGGAGAGAATTACGATTACCTGGCCCTAATCTTTTATAGAAAGGCACGCTTCTACTACTTGACGGCTATTGATCGCGCCCAGAACGGAGAGGAGCCTCTGGATGCTAAGATAAATTACGGCCCGGACCTGGATAAGAACTTTACCTATGAAGGTTTTCTCTACATTGCCGGGCTGCTGGAGTACAGGTATGGGCCCCAAAAAGATCCTGAGAAACGCCTCAAGACCCTGGAGGGGGCAAAAAGAATTGTTTCCAGGCTCTTCGGTACCGGGAAGGCTTCAAAGAGCAAGCCGTCGGCTATTCTGGAAAAGGCAAAAGCTTTGTATGACCTGATGAACAAAGAAATCAAAGCGCTCAAGGGAGAGGGATAAGAATATCAACAGGAACATCAGGATTACTCTGGCCTATGACGGAACGGATTTTTACGGTTGGCAGGCTCAAAAATCCGGCCGGACCGTGCAGGGTGTCATGGAAGAGGCTTTAGAGAAAATGCACGGGCATTCGTTGAAAATCCAGGGGGCCGGTAGAACCGATTCGGGAGTCCATGCCACAGGCCAGGTGGCTAACTTTTTCAGCGATTTGGATTCCATTCCGGCCGCGAAATACCGGGATGCCCTTAATTCACACCTTCCTCATGATATTCGTATCCTGGAGAGCCGGGAAGTCGAGGCCACTTTTGGCTCAAAGAGATCGGCCAGGATACGGACCTACAGTTATTTCCTCTACGTTGATCCCGTCGTCTTTCCTCACTATCGCCGTTACTGTTGGAAAATCAGCAGAAAACCGGACATTGAAAATATCAACAGGATGGCGGCCAAGCTCCTGGGAGAGCACGATTTCAGCACTTTTACAGCGGCCGGGGATTCCAGTAAATCAAAGGTCAGAAAGATCTATTCGGCCTGTTTTTACCCGGGGGTTCCTTTCCTGGTATTCCGGGTGTCTGCCGGCTCATTTCTATGGAAAATGGTACGCAGTATACTGGGGACGATCCTGGAGCTGGAGCAGAATGGCCTGGGTCCGCAAGACATGGAAAAAAAATTGAAGTCAAAGGACCGTTCCCTCGTCGGTGCCACCGCCCCGGCCAGGGGCCTATTTCTGGAAAGGATTTTCTACGATGATGAAGATGCCTTCCCTGGCTGATTTCTATAAACTGCTAAATCTGGTGGATGATTATTTCCGGGATGGTTTTCGCAGGGAGCATCCTGACCTTTCAATCGATCAGGAAAACCCGGAACTTTTTTTGGAGCGGATCGCCCGGGAAGTTTCAGTGTGTAGAAACTGCAATTTGCATCTAAAAAGGACCAATACAGTGCCCGGAGAAGGAACGAATCGGCCTGCCGTACTGATTATCGGAGAGGGTCCGGGCGCGGAAGAGGATAAGGCGGGAAGACCATTTGTCGGCAAGGCCGGACAATATCTGAACAAGTGGCTTCAGGCTATTGATTTGAATAGAGAGGATGACTGCTTCATCACCAACATAGTCAAATGCAGGCCGCCAGGTAATCGCGACCCGAAACCGGAAGAAACATCCGCCTGTCTGCCGTATCTGGAAAAACAGATTGAAACGCTGGCGCCCGGGACAATTTTGACCCTGGGCAGAATAGCCGCGCAGATACTGACAGGCCTCTCAAGAGGAATCGGTGGGCTGCGCAGTGCAGTCCACACCTACCGGGATATTCCCCTGGTAGCCACGTATCATCCCAGCGCGGTTCTGCGGAATCCTCCGCTTCGGGCGGCCGTATGGGAAGATTTAAAGCTGCTCAGCTCAGTGCTTGACCGTGGCTAGCTATTTAGAGGTCGTTTTTAATATTCCGGTTAATAAAAAATTCTCTTATACGGCCCCAAAAAACTGCCGGGTAGAGCCGGGATACAGGGTGGTCGCTTCTTTTGGTAAAAGAAAGCTCCTCGGTTATGTGGTCGGGACCGCAACTGAACCTCCCGCCGGAGTGAAGGAAATAAAGGAAATCGAGCGTCCGGTCGACAAGCGGCCGATTTTTCATGAGCTCCTCTTAGAGCTTGCCGTCTGGCTCTCAACCATGTATATGTGCTCGCTGGGTGAAGCCCTGGCGGCTATGCTGCCCGGAGGCAGGAAAGAAATGGAACCCGAGGATTACGCGGCGGAGGCGAAATTGAAGCCGGGGTTCAAGCCATCTGAGCAGCAGGTGGAGGCCATCGAGCGGATAACCAGGACCGGCAAAGGAATATTTTATCTGCAAGGCGTGACCGGCTCCGGCAAAACAGAAGTGTTCCTGCAAGTGGCCATGGAAACTGTTCGCAGGGGCAGGGGAGTTATCTATCTTGTACCGGAAATCTCTTTGACTCATCAGGTAGTGGAGCTATTTTACTCAACCTTCGGGGAAAATATTGCCGTCCTTCATTCCCGGCTGACTCCTTCCCAGCGTTTAAAAGAATGGCTTAGAGCTCTCGATGGCGCGGCGAAATTGGTTATAGGCGCCCGCAGCGCGGTATTTGCCCCGGTCAGGAACCTGGGCCTGATTGTCATTGATGAGGAGCATGAAGGTTCCTATAAATCAGGAGCGACCCCCCGTTACCATGCCCGACAGGTCGCCATGCACCGCTCTAATAAGGAGAAATCCGTGCTGGTGATGGGCAGCGCCACTCCCTCGGTAGAGGCTTATCACCGTATGAGGGAAGGAAAACTGGTGCGTCTATCCCTGACCAAACGACTGAGCGGCGGGGATATGCCGGTCGTTGAGATTCGGGATCTTAAGAGAGAGACCGGTCCCCTGTCCCGGCCTTTGATAGAGGAGATCCGGAAAACCCACTCCGAAGGCCGGCAGACGATTCTTTTTTTAAACAGGCGCGGATTTTCCTACTACTTCCACTGCCGGAGCTGCGGATTCGAAATGAAGTGCAGGAACTGTTCCGTTTCCCTGACCTACCATAAGGTAAGGAATCGCATGATCTGCCATTACTGTGGATACAGGACACAGCCGGTCGATGTTTGTCCGCAGTGCGGATCCATTGATGTCGGCTACTCCGGTTTCGGCACGGAGCGCATCGAAGAGGAGATGGCCAGGATCTTTCCGGATTTACGGGTAAAGAGGATAGACACGGATGCCGTAAAGAAGAAGTATTTGCTGCGTTCGATTCTTACCGATTTTCGAAACGGATCGATTGATATTCTGCTGGGAACCCAAATGGTGGCCAAAGGCCTTCACTTTCCGGGTGTAAAACTGGTAGGGATCATCTCAGCGGATACGGGATTGCAGCTTCCCGATTTCAGGGCTGCCGAGAGGACCTTTAATCTGATCGTGCAGGTGGCCGGCCGGGCGGGCAGGTCCCATCCGGATGGGAAAGTAGTGATTCAGACTCACCGGCCGGAAAATGAAACCATAAGGCTGGCAGCAAGAGGTGAGCTGGACGAGTTTTATCGGAAGGAGCTTAAAGTCCGGCAAGATCTAAATTTTCCACCCTTCTCAAGGCTGATCCGGTTGGTTTTCAGGGCCCGCAGCGGTAAGAAAGCGCTGGAAGCGGCCCGTGACTTTTTAAAGCCGTTCGATGGCTCTTGTGATGTCCTTGGACCGGCTGAATGCCCCCTGGAGATGATAGCCGGTAACCACCGCTACCATCTCATCTTCCGCTCCAGGAAATTTTCCGGGCTGCATCGGACGGTCCGCAAGATTTTGGCCTCCTACGCTCCCCACCCAGGCGTACACCTGGAAGTGGATGTCGATCCGGTATCCTTGCTTTAGCCGAATGATTGAGGCAATAAACGCTATATTCGGTATCGGAATAAAAGATACGTACTTACCGGCATCGTTGACTATCAAAGCTCCTTTTAGTAATGTTTACTGAAAGGTCTTATAGTGCTTGATATTCTGACTCTCGGTAATGAACAACTGAAAAAACATTCGATTTTAGTTGCGAATTTTAACGGCGAAATTCATGAGCTGGTAAAACAGATGTTTGAAACCATGCACCAGGGCCGCGGTATCGGTCTGGCTGCGGTTCAAGTGAGTAAGCTGCTGCGGCTTTTTATCACTCATGTCGAACGGGACCAGGCCCGGGTATTTATCAATCCGGAAATAGTGGAGACTTCACTGGATCAGGGAATGTACGAAGAGGGCTGCTTGAGCGTGCCGGGAATCAATGCCGATGTTATCCGCTCTTTGGCGGTCAAAGTGCAGGCCTGGAATGAGAAAGGCAGGCCCTTTTCCATGGAAGCCGATGGGCTTCTGGCCCGGGTCATTCAGCATGAAATCGACCATCTGAATGGCCTTCTCTTTTTGGACCGCGTTGAAGCTAAAAAAAAAGAAAGGCTTACCAAACTATATAAGCGGCAGAAGAAGCTTTGATCAGGGTTTTATTTGCCGGAAGCCCCCCGTTGGCCGTTCATCCTCTCGAAGCCCTTTGGGCAAAGTATGAAATATGCGGAGTGCTGACTAATCCGGACCGTCCTGGCGGCCGGGGCAAGCGGTTTGATCCTACTCCCGTCAAATTAAAGGCGAAAGAGTTAGGCCTGAAGATATTTCAGCCCTTGAGCCTGGATGATACTTTCCGGCAGGAAGTAAGAGAATTAAAGCCCGCTATCCTGGTGGTGGCGGCCTATGGCAGAATATTTAAAAAAAAGTTTCTGGATATTTTTCCTTACGGCGGCATCAATCTCCATCCGTCCATTCTGCCAAAATTCAGAGGCCCTTCCCCCATTCCTGCCGCGATCCTGAGCGGGGAGAAGGAGACAGGGGTCACGATTCAACGTCTGGCCGTAAAGATGGACAGTGGGGATATATTGACGGTCGGGAAAGTTCCTCTGACAGGTAAGGAAACGACTGCCGGATTGAGCCTCCGGCTCGGCCGAATAGGCGCCGGGTTATTGGTTGCCACTCTCGAAATGATCGCTTCCGGGACTGAGGAGGCGAAGCCGCAGCAGGAAGAAGAGGCAACCTACTGCCGCTTGATTAAAAAAGAGGACGGCCGGATAAGATGGGATGACGATGCCGTAAAAATCGAGCGGATGATCCGGGCCTTTGATCCGTGGCCCAGTGCTTTTACCTATTTCAAAGGACAGCGCCTTAATATTATGAACGGCGGAGTCTATCCGGAGAAGAATAATGCAAACGGCAAGGAAAGAGGGCTTGTTCTCGGAATTGACGAACAATATGGTATTCTCCTGAATACCGGCCGGGGAGTTTTATATCTCAACAGGCTCCAACTGCAAGCAAAAAAAGAGCTTGATTGGAGATCATTTCTGAACGGTCAAAAAGATTTTGTAGGATCACTGCTTGGAGGATAAGGATGATCGATTCGGGTACCTGGGGTAGATGGACGCGCAGAGTTTTTCCCCATTATAAGGATTCGCCGGAGAAAAAGAATTTCAAACTCACCGTGCTCCTCGTTTTGGGAATGCTGGCATTAATGGCCATTATTGGATTGATCACATTTTGGTTGTCCGTTCGAGGGGAAGAGGAAGTTCTGGTTCCGGATTTGGAGCGTAAAGAATTGATCCCGGCATTGATCGAGCTCCAGGAAAGAGAGCTTTATCCTAAAATACAGGTCCGTTATTCATCCGATTTTGAAAAGGGGATCATTATTGAGCAGAAACCGGCCTCCGGCGCAATCGTTAAAGCAGGCAGGCGAATAACAATAGTGGTCAGCAAAGGTCCTGTCATAGACCGGGTTGAAGATTATCTGGGCCGGAACATTGAGGAGATCAGGATTCATCTGCAAACCCTTTTTGCCTCCTACCGGGCTCTATTAAAAATCAAAGAGCCGGTTATGCATAAGTACGATCAGGCTCCGCCCGGAACAATCCTGGCTCAGAAGCCGGAGCCGGGCGAGGTGATAAACGGCGTAACGGACCTCGAGCTTGTGGTGAGTCTAGGCCCCAGAAGTGAGCTTATTACGGTCGGTGATTTCATCGGCGAAAAATATCAGAATACATTGGCAGAGATTGCGTATATGAATGTTCCCTTTGTGTTTAATTTTCGTAAAGCGAAAGAGAACGAGGCGAGTGGCATAATTGTCTCCCAGTCTCCTGAGTCTGGAAGCGAGATTCCTTATGGCTCGGTCATTCAAATTGAGATGACCGAGCCGAACGATTTGCCTCCGGGACAGGTGTTCGGTATGTTCGAGTATGTGCTGCCCGACTATCCCATTATGATAGATATCCGGCTGGATGTGATAACAGCCGATGAAACCTTAAGCCTCTTTTCCATGAAACATCCGGGCGGTCCGATCGCCATCCCCTATATTGTTGAAGAAAACAGCGAGCTTGTTCTCTATATCTTTGATAAGGAAGAAATCAGACGGCAGGCGGGAGCAGAAATCCGTTAAAGGCAAAATTATGACTTTGCCGGTGATGCCGGCTTCCCGATTATGTCCCGAAGATGTTCTGAGCCGGGGCTTCTTAATAATTGACAAGCGGGTGCTGCCTTGCTATAGTTTAACCGATAGATAAGCGAGCGTCGTATAATGGTTATTACCCGAGCTTCCCAAGCTCGTGACGAGGGTTCGATTCCCTTCGCTCGCTTTTTTTTATTTCCTTATGGGATAAGAAATTATATTACTGGCCCTCTTTTGGAGGGCTATTTTTTTTCAAAATTCCCTTGAATTTTAAGCAAAGTTTAAGCAGAATGTTCGCATGGAACAGTTCCCAGAACCATGGAAACCCAAAGACAGTAAGTTTTATTACTTCGCCTACACCCGGAAAGACGGGAAGCGGATTAATAAGTCAACCCGTGAAGTAACCAAGAAGGAAGCTAAGAAGTTTATCCGGGTATTTATCGATAAACAGCGTTATACGGAAAAAACCCTAGGCGAATATTGCCGGCCTTTTTATATTTGGGGGATCTGTCCTCTGATCCGGCACCGGCAGGATGAAAACAAATCAATCGGTATAGAACACGTCCGCAGTCAACGGAACAGGCTTGAGAAGCACATCCTCAAGGATCCTATTGCAGACAAGGAAATAATAGATCTGATCAGGGGAGACCTCCTGGATTGGCGGTCCCGGATCAGGGCAAATCATACACCCGGAACGGCTAACAACGCCATGGGAGTTATGAAGGCTATTTTGAAACATGCTTATTTTAGAAACGACATTGACCGCGATCCGACCGCCGGCATAGGCAATATCAAAACTGAAAAGAAAGAGGTAGGTATCTTCTCCCTAGATGAGCTTAGAAAGATGTTTTATTCCGATGAGCAGCCCTGGAATAGCGAAAAACAGAGACTTGCCTTCCTGATTGCGGCTGAGGCTGGCCTACGGCGTGGTGAGGTCATGGCACTACAATGGCAGGATATTGACTGGCAATCAAGAATCATTCACGTGGTCAGGGCCTGGAAATCCTGGAGAGACCGCATTCTCGGACCGCCTAAATGGAATCAGGTAAGGGACGTACCGATCAAGCCGCAGCTATATGAAGCGCTTAAATCTTATAATCAGGATGTTCTTACATGTCGGGATGAGGATTTTATTATCTGTGATGAAGATGGATCGCCTCAGTCTTCGCAGAGTTGGATGAGATGGTTTAATAGCGCCCTAAAGAGGTTGAAAATCGAGAAGAAGGCCAGGAATCTTAAGCCGCACAGTTTTAGACACACCTTTATAACCCACCTTGAGCAGGCTGGGGTCCCGGGTAGGGTGATTCAAGCCATAGCCGGACACAGAAATGAAAAAACTACAGACGGCTATATCCACCTGGAAACAGAATATTTAATCGGCGAGCTTCAAAAGAAATTCTGGGACTGAGTTCTCAGGCAGGAGCGTGATGGCCCCCGGGGGCAGGCGGACATAGTGGACGGTATCTTCAAATAGTTCCAAGATAGCTGAAAAATTTTCCTTGATAAACGTATGGTTACTCTTGACACTAAAGGAAAATCTGTTTATATTTGTGTTGTCAACACAAAGCAAGGAGTGAAAAAGGCATGAGAAAAACGATCAGTCCCCAGCAGCTTATGAAGTTTTTAGGGGGGATTGATGCTCAGCGACTGCGAGTTTGGTATGAGAGGGGTTTGTTTGGCGAAAAAGCCCTGAAAACGGGACGTGGCAGGAAACGACTATATTCATTCGAAGACGTTATAGCTGCGCGAATCGCTCAAGAAATCCTTGATCTTACTCAGTCTCGTATCTCATTAAAAATGGTATCAGAATTGTTGTCCGAGATTGAGGAAAGAAAAAAACATGGACCGTGGGTACTAAACAAAGATGGCTCTGTTAATACCACCCTTTGGTTAGTAATACGATGGGAACGAAAAAAAAAGGATTGGAGAGTCAGCATTATACAAGGCGGGAATAGGCTAAAGCTTCCAGATGTATCGGTTTTAAAAGACGACAACGGAAAAATAACAGTTGAAATAACACCGCAAGCAACAATTATTGTTCCGGTCTGGAAGATCATTGAAGAGGTGGAACAATTTTTTAAACAAATTGAGGAGGAATCAAGATGAAAAAATTTGTGAGTCCCAAGGATGTCTTGGAAAAGCTGTCTATCAGCAGGTCATCTTTGTATCGCAGGATAAGAGATAAGACAATCTTATCAGTGCGCCTGGGTAACCGGGTCCTTATAGACCAGGAGGCTTTGGAGAAATTGCTCACCGTGAAGCCTGAAAGCCCAGCAGCTTAGACTTGCCAGGAGGGGAACTTTGGAGAAGTTGTTAAGTATAGGCGAAGCCGCAAGTCTGATGGGAGTGAGTCGGTCGATGCTTTATCAGCTCGTCGACCGGCACAGAATCAATGTTTACCGTGTCGGACGCCGGTGCCTATTCTCCCCAAAAATGATCGAGGACTTCTTGGATTCACAGCTGGTGAGAGCGACGATTTTGAAGGAAGCGCAGAGATGATGTTTAGCATCTTATCTCGAATCAGATAGAAAATGGAGTTTTATTTGAGCATAAATCTTTTAGTTCTCGACTCATGGAAAGACCAGATAGATCCTACGGATTGTTTAATAGTTGCACTTATTGAGAAAATACTATCATCTAATGCCGAAAAACTTCAGCAACATAAACTGAAAGATGGAAAGGGTGATTTTATATGGCTGGATCACGGCTATGTTTTAAAACAAATACCAATTCTTAGCTGCAATTCAAAAACAAGGATCCAAAGACGATTAAGAAAATTATCAAAGATAGGATTGTTAGATTCACGTAATAAAATCGATCCAGAATTGAAAAAGTATAAAGCTTATTACCGACTTTCAAAAAATTATCATGACTTAGATTACTGGTGGAAAGAACGACTCGATAAAATAAAAGACGGTGCATCTTTTGAGGAAATTAGAAAAAAGAAGCCTCAGATAAAAGCCACGGTCACAAACGACCGTAAATCCTTCTACTCTTAATCCTTCTACGAATAAAGCATCAGAAAATGTTGCGTCAGGTGCCGAGCGCCTTAACGGCTCGGCACCGCCGCCTAGACGATATACTCCATGTCCTAAATGTGGGAAGGATATTACACAAGAAATCGGTAAACAGTTGGAACATTGCCAAGGTTGTAATGCCTTTCTTCAAATCGTCAAGGATTTTAAAGAATCACTGAGACAGGAGGGGAAAAGTGCTTAACACTAAGCACAAGCCGCAGGATAAAGCGGGGATGTTTGTAGAATTGCTCAAAGATCATTCCTGGAACAAAGCAGTCAAGGTTTTAAAAAGGGAGACAGAAAAGCAGAAACGAAAGTAGTATGAACGAGCTGTTGGTTGATATGGCAGAGATTGTAAACCTCATAAAGTGGCGTGCCAGGCAGAGGGTCCGGCAGGCGGTCAAGGACGGGCTTCTGATCAAGCCGGATTATTGCGAAGTCTGTGGCAACGGAGGTGGGCGGATCGAGCACCATCACTCTGATTATTTTCGCCCGCTTGATATTCTTTGGGTTTGTCCAAAATGTCAAAGGAACATACATCGTCATATTCGGCGTCTGATCAAGACAAAGGTTAATGAACTGATGCCGAAACCGCCAAGGGCGAGGCATGGAAGAGGAAAGGCAGACGATTTACAGGCCAGGAACAGAGGCCTACAAAAGAGAGCTGGCGGAGCAGATCAGGCAGCCATGATTGAGCTTAGAGGGCTTTTGGG
>CAZERV010000045.1:0-23532 GCA_964514815.1 uncultured Spirochaetaceae bacterium
AAATACTATCGCCCCGGATCTTCTGAATAAATCATTGTAAATATACCTGTTTTTTTCATAGAGATGCTTTCGTGGCTTGCTTTGATTTTGTGATATTTGGACAACTATAATTCCTTTTGATGTTCGGGGTCTCAGACTCTTAGTCTCGGCTAAAGAATAATATTGCTGACGAGTCTGATTCTCTATCTCCCCGGATTCGCAAGTATCCATTAATAACAGCTTTTTTCTCGGCTTTATTCCCTGGAAAATATTTTCGATTAATTCAAAATCGGCGCAAGTCTCGGTTATTTTTTTAATATCGGCATCGTAAGTTAAATAGTAATATTTGGCGTCTATATCGTTTGTATAGATTCCATGACCCGAAACAAAAGCAACCAGGGTGTCATTTGCTTTTGCGTTTTGTAGTATCTGCTTAGCCGATATAATATTTTGAACAGTCACATCTTTATTAAGATAAGTTTTTATATGGACCTTATTAAAATATAGTCCCTCCATTCTTCTAAATACTCCGGCTAAATCTCTAACATCATCGTCTGCATATTTTAGATTGAGAGATTTGTTTTGATAGTCAGAGACTCCGAAACCGATAAAATAAAGATCTCCCTTTGTATTCTGTTTGGAAATGACCTGCCTCAATGCCCTGAAGGATTCGCTTCCTTTCTCGTTTATACAGCTAACTTCGATTTTATTTACTCCCCCGGTTAATTCAATAGTTTCAACGAGATCCAAATCATAACCGTCAATGTTTTTTCCACCGGCTCCGTACAACGGCACATCATTCACATAAATGTTGTACTTGATGATTTTATATCGGGAGTCTTTCAAACTGAAACTCACTTCAGCGATATTCCGGTCGGCTTTAACCTTAACTTCATTTATTTCCGCAGTGGGCACGTAATATTCATCGGTCAATTGTTTTTCTTTCAAACCCAGTTTCAATAAACGTCGCTTATAAAGACGGTAATAATAATGGATTAAATCCCTGTCTCCATAATCAAGACGCTCGAGAATAATATCGGGCCGGTTATTCCTGATAGCAAATTGATCAACGGCATAAGCATCAATCCCACTGGTCATACGAATATTCACTCCCCCGTATCGGGATGCGTCGAAGTAACCGTCCTGTGTATATATAATCCATTCATCTCCGTCTGAAAAAAGAGAGACATAATTAAAGTCTTTAACATTCCAGATATTGATGAGGTTCCCATCATCACAGCTCACCATATACTTTCCATCCAGGCCGAAAACGACTTTCAAAGTGGCTCCGAGATGGACATGAAATGTGTGTAGTAACTTTCCTTTTTTATAATCCCATAGTTTTATTGATCCGTCGATACTCGTACTCGCCAGATATTTCTCATCGGGGCTGAAAGAGAGTGAAGTAATAGGTCTTGTATGGCCTTGTAAGATATTGATCAGTTTTCCGGATTTATTCCATATTTTTATCGTTTCATCGGCGCTCCCGCCAGCTATTATTCCCTCCGGCCCGAAGGCAACAGAAGGGGTCCATACTTTCTTTGAAAAATTATTCCGCAGCACATTTATCAAATCTCCATCTAAAGTCCAAAGCCTTATTTTTTTGTCAGAGGCGGTACAGGCAAACGACTTACCGTCAAGATTGACCGTTATATCTCTTATTGAACCCTCCGAGTTTCGAATAGATCTAATCAACTGACCATTTATATCCCAGATATTAATAAATCCCTCTCTATCACCGCTTATATAGGAGATTACCGTCAGGATGATAAGATACAGTCAACACGGGAGCGTTATGGCCTCGTAGAATCTGCAGCAGAGCGCCGTCTATGGACCAGATTCTTACCGATTTATCCCAGGATCCGCTCGCTACATATTTATTGTCAGGGCTAAAAGCTACGGTTTTAATGCTTCCCTCATGCCCGCGAAGAGTTTTTTGCAAGCTTCCGGTAATCGACCAAAGCCTTATTTTTTTATCTACGCTTCCTGAAACGATATATTTTCCATCAGGACTAATATCAATACTCTTGATATTACCAGAATACCCCGGGAGAGGTTTCAGGAATCCTTCAGTCATCGACCATATAAACAGATACCTGTCAGAATCTCCGCTGGCAATATAATTCCAATCCGGACTGATTGCCAGGTCATTCACGCTCCCATTGTGTTTTGTAAAAGTACTTATAAATCTCCCGTCAATCGACCAGAAATTTATAGTTTTATCTTTTCCCCCACTGGCAATGATCTTGCCTGTGGGACTAAAGGCAACGGTATTTACACCGTCGGTATGCCTTGCGAAGGTATGTAAACGTACCCCGCCGGCAGTCCAGAGGATAATCGTCTTGTCCCATGATGCACTGGCCAAATATTTACCATTTGGGCTAAAAGCAAGATCACTGACCCAGTCCTCATGCCCTATTAAGGTCCGAATTAGCTTCCCATCCAGGCTCCAAATCTTTACTACATTATTTTGGGCACTGGTCGCTAGAAATTTTCCGTCGGGACTAAAAACAACACTGCCTGAAAAAAGTAATTTTTTAAAAATAAAATCCATCCTTTCCTCTATACTCAAATTTTCCTTTATCTTTTCTACATCAACGTGGATAAAATGGGAGATCGGATTCCCATTAAAATCCCAGATATAAACCGCTCCGTTATCGCCTAATCCGGCAATATGGTTTTCCTGAGGACTAACTGCAATGCTCCTTATTTTTTCTTCAGCATGTATTGTTTTTACCAACTCTCCTGATAGACTCCACACCCTAATGGTTTTATCCTGACTGCCCGTAATAATATAGCGGCCTGAAGGACTGAATGAGACGCTTTCAATTACTAATGAAGGCCATTTAATATTTCTTACCAGTGTTCCATCGGGTTTCCACAATTTAAGAATACTGCCAACGGTGGCAATAAACCTCCCATCAGGACTTATGGCTACACTATTTATTTGGTATGTGTGCCCTTTCTGAATAATCATTTGAAATTTTTCTTGACCGCTATACCCGGGTGGCTCGGTTTGCGGGTAAAGGCTGCCGGTCCTGATAAGCAGTTGGAGCAACAAGAATATGAGGAGTTTCGTATATTTTTTTTTCGAGACATTGAACGAAAAATATCTCATCCTTTTCCTCTAATTAATAGTTTGCATTACACTACAAAAGCCACAGCTACGCCCGCTCCGGTGGCAAGGAGTAGGCACATGCCCACGAGGCGCCCGGCCGCCGCCCCGGCGCCCATTGAGCGCTCCAGGCCGATAAGCACACCGATTCCGATGGCGTAAGACATCTGTATGAACAGATCGAGTGAAAGGGTCATTAATTAGGGATACTACAGCAGAGCCGCCCGGAAAGCAACAAATCTTTTATTCCGAAAGAACTTTAACACAGTTCCTTCCTGAACGCTTCGCGGTGTATAGAGCGGCAGCGGCAGAAATATTGCCGCCGTGTTTCCGGTAATCCCGCTCAATTGCAGGGCCCGTTTAATATGCGATGGTGGTATTTCCGGCGCCATCTTTTGCGAAAAGTATAGTTTCTGAGTAAAAAGATCATGAATAAACAGGGCCTTCTTCTTTTCGAGGATCTCCTGATTGATCCTGGCGAACCTTTGGGTAATTTGATCGGCAAGATTTAGCCGGCCTTGTTGGCCCGAATGAGTTCTTTAGTCCTTTTTTCGTCATCCCGAAGATGCCGGTCATTGTGAACGGCAATTTCGATCAGATCGGCGACGGGTTTCAGATAGCTCAAAGTGATATAATCGAATGGTTTTGTATCAAAAAACAACAACAGGCCCAGGAGGCGATCGTCCATTATCAGGGGATACCTAATGAAGGAAACGACCCTGTTGTTTTGCCTAAATATCTTTTCAAACCGACTATCTGAATGAACATAGTTTACAATTATCGCCTCTTTCCCCCTAACGATCATCGCCAACTTGTTCAAAGGATCTTTCAACTTGATTCTATGCTGCCATTCATCTAACAAGTTCCTGGCGCCTGCCTGGGCGCGTAAGACAAGCTTCTGCCGGGTTTTATCGAGAATCCATATTCCGGCAAAGAAATCAATCAGCATACAGAATCAAACATTAAAACCTAATGTTGAACAGTAAGCAATATTCGATTTATATTGTTAGGATATAGAATCGATCAAAAAGACTTTCGGAATATGATGGGATCAATTGTTTGCAAATTCGGTGGTAGCTCTGTAGCGGATGCCGATCAGATAAGAAAGATCGTCTCGATCATTCAATCGGACGGAAGAAGACGCTTTATCGTAATTTCCGCACCGGGTAAGAGATACAAGGAGGATGAGAAGATTACCGATCTTCTCCTTCTCTGTCACGAGCTTGCCTCCCGGGGGCAGAAAATAACAGGGCCATTTAATACCATCCGTGAGCGCTACCTGGAGATTGCCCGGGAGCTTGAATCCGCGATTAAAATAGAAGATCTGTTAGCCGAGATTGAAAAAAGAATCGAATCCGGGGCCTCGAAAGATTTCGCTGCTTCCAGGGGGGAGTATCTCTGCGCCCGCCTGGTGGCGGAGTATTTGGGCGCCGCCTTTATCGAGGCCGCCGAAGCGATTAAATTCCAGGTTGATGGAAAAATTGATGAAACCACTTACGATCTAATAGCGAAACGTTTAAGCGACAAAAGCCTCTATGTGATTCCCGGCTTCTACGGTTCCACCCCCGATGGGAAGATCAGGACCTTTTCCAGGGGAGGCTCAGATATTACCGGCTCCCTCGTTGCCCGGGCAGTCATGGCAGAGATTTATGAAAACTGGACCGATGTTTCCGGTTTCCTTATGACCGATCCCCGGTTGGTTAAAAATCCCAGGCCGATTTCAAGGCTGACCTATCGAGAAATGCGGGAGCTGGCCTCCCTGGGAGCGAATGTTTTCCATGAAGAAGCCGTCCTTCCGGTTTCCAGCGCAGAAATCCCCATCAACATTCGCAATACAAACAGCCCGGATGATCCTGGCACCATGATCGTTTCCCGGCGCGATTTTGCCGAGGAAGTCATAGCCGGTATCGCGGGCAAGCCTGGTTTCAGCCTCCTTTTTATCGAAAAGCAATTCTTGAAAAGAGAGCCGGGGTTCAGGAAGCGCCTTTTTACCATGCTGGAAGCCCGGGGTCTCGACCCTGTCCGGCAATACTGGGGAATCGATACCATGTCGGTGATCCTCAACGATGATCAATTGGCCGGAAAAACAAAAATCCTCTCAGAGGCAATCAGAAAAGAATTGAACCCGGAGCGGATTGAGATCAAAAGCGGCCTGGCTCTGGTATCCACGGTCGGTGAGAGTCTGACCACCTGTCCCGATATTGTCGCTCGATTGTTCACTGCCCTGTCGGAAGCGCAAGTGAAAGAGCGGATCATCGATCTGGGCTCCTCGGAGATTACCATTCTGGTTGGCCTGGACAGCAAAGATCTCGAAAAGGCTCTTAATGCCCTCTACCGGGCTTTTTCTTGAAGGAGGCCCTTTAGAGGCACATTAACCGCTTCTAAATTCCGTTCCCAGCCTTAAATTAAAATAGCTAAAATATAGCATAATACCGGCAGCGCTATTGACAAACCCTACTGCATGTGTTATGAATGTGCTCCATTCCAGCCTAAAAGGCTGGATGAAACCATATGGATCAATAGAGGCGCAGCAATCATTAATAGCGTACTGAGGAAGCAGGGTTCCGCTTTAAAGTACGTGAAAGGGAATTGCTGCCGAAGCTTTCTGCAATCCTGCACCGCAGAAAGCTGGTCGCCCGGGCTAAATCCCGGGGACTGTCACCTTATGGTGGAGCGCTATTGTTCTCCTTCCTGGCGAAGTAGATCAGCGAAAAACTCCTCCTAAAGTATTGCGATCCTGAAGTATTGCGATCCTGAGGCACCAATTATTCAAGGAGGCGTACTATGGAAAAAATCCAGGTCGCAATTTTGGGCGCAACCGGCATGGTGGGGCAGAAATTCATTATCCTGCTCGAAGGGCATCCTTATTTCGAAATCAAGGAGGTCGTGGCCTCCCCGAAATCCGCAGGGCATAAATATGCCTCAGTCTGCAGTTGGAAACAAAATGTTCCCGTCCCGGAAAATGTCGGCCGGTTGACCGTTAAGCGGACGACTGAAGAATTAGAGTCCCACATCCTCTTTTCCGGTCTCGATTCATCGGTAGCCGGCCCGATCGAAGAAGCATATGCTGAAAAGGGCCATTTCGTCATCAGCAATTCCATGAACCACCGGATGGACCCGGATGTTCCGATCATCATTCCTGAAGTAAATCACGATCATCTCGATATAGTAAAAACCCAGAAATATAAGGGGGGCATCGTCACCAATTCCAACTGCTCGACCATGTTTCTCGCCATGGCACTGGCCCCGATCCACCGTGAATTCGGTGTTGAAGCTGTACAGGTCACCACCATGCAGGCTATTTCCGGCGCCGGTCATCCCGGAATTCCTTCTCTGGATATTTTAGCAAATGTCATTCCTTTTATAGGAGGGGAGGAAGAGAAGATGGAAACGGAGACTCAAAAGATTCTGGGCAAGCTGGTCGATAACCGCATCATACCTGCCCCTATAAAGATCAGCGCCCAATGCAACCGGGTCCCGGTCTTCGACGGGCATCTGGAGACGCTGTCGATCAAGCTGAAGAATAAGGCGGATGTGGAGCAGGTTAAAACTGTTCTGGAAGATTTTAGCGGTCTGCCCCAGGAGCTCAGGCTGCCTTCGGCGCCGAAAAAGCCGCTGCTTTTAATAGATGATCGGGACCGTCCCCAACCGGTCAAAGATGTCTGGCTTAACCGGGGTATGTCCACGGTTATCGGCAGAGTCCGGGAGTGTTCCGTTTTCGATATTAAAATGGTCATTATGGGGCATAATACGGTCAGAGGAGCAGCCGGAGCCGCCATACTCAATGCAGAAACGATGCTTCAGAAAGGCCATATTTACAATAACGAGGAAATCGGACAGTATTTCAATTACACGAGATATTTCCGGGAACCTGCCTGAACCTGCAGGTCGGACTTCCGGCATCATTGCCCCGGGCCAGGGAGTCATGTTGAATAATTAATGGATATCCACTTTATTAAAATGCAGAGCTGCGGGCATGACTCTATCCTGATCGATTCACTCAAGACCAAAGAGCTGAGGGTCGAAGATCTCTCCGACCTGGCCGCGCAGATTACCAGCAGGCACTACGGGGTAGGCGCGGAGGACATGATCCTCATTCTGCCCGGCATTAAAGAAAAGCTTAAGGTCATTTGCTATAAGCCTGACGGGACCGGGGACCAGCCTTCTCCTCTTTCTCTGCGCTGTGCAGGACGATATGCTTTTGATGCCGGACTTACCGGTGGGGAAAGCTTCATTCTGGAAACAATCAAGACTCAGGCGGCCATAGAGGTCATAGACAGTAGAAACATCATGATTACCGGCAGCTTCCCTTACTACGAGGCTGCCAAAGAGGAATTGAGAGAAAAAGCGGATGAGGGATTCAGCCGGATTTTGATGTTTGGGAAAAAAGAATATAATTACATTCCCATCTTGTTTGATACCCTTCATGCAGTAATATTCGTTCCCGATTTCAACGTTGAAACCCAGAATTTCGGCAGTGAAATCGAAGCTTCATACGAATTTGACAGGAATACGGAAATAGAGCTGGTCCGGGTTTTCAGCAGGGAAGAGATAAGCATAAAAGTTTGGGGGATAGAATCAGGCAAAATTCTTTCTTCCGAGCACAGCGGCTGCGCAGCGGTGGTGGCTTCGGTGTTGAACGGGTTTACGGATCGGGAAGTGCTCGTCCACCTCGAAGGAGGCAATCTTTTGATACAGTGGTCGGGAGAAGACAACCGTCTCTATGCTACCGGTCCGGCAGATTATGTTTTTACCGGCACTTACTACTTTGAGGAAGGAAACAGCCATGAAGATTAGTCCGTCGGAAAGGGTCACATCCCTCAGCGCCTATGCCTTTGCTGAGGTTGATAAAAAGGTAGAGGAGCTTAAATCCAGGGGAATCGCCCCGATCGATTTCGGAGTGGGCGATCCTACCGTGTCTACCCCGGAAATTGTTCGTCGTGCTGCCGCCGAAGGCATCGAAAAAAGGAAGTCCAGCGGATATCCGAGCTACACAGGGATGCTCGAGTTCCGGAAGAGCGTGGCTTCCTGGGCGGCACGAAGGTACGGCATTGAATTGAACCCGGATACCGAGATATCTTCCACCCTCGGGTCCAAAGAAGCGGTCTTTAATTTTCATGAGGGCTTTATAAATCCCGGTGATATCGTCCTCTGTCCCAGCCCGGGATATCCTCCTTATACACGAGGCACGCTCTTTGCCGAGGGGACTCCCTACCAGGTGCCCATCCGGAAAGACAACGACTTCCTGATCGACTTTTCCGGAATCCCGGCCGAGGCGGCCGGCAAAGCTAAGATTCTCTGGCTCAACTATCCAAACTCACCCTCGGGAGCGGTAGCGAACGAGCAGTTCTACAGAGAGGCCGTAGAGTTTGCCGGAAAGTACAACCTGATTATCGCCTCGGATGAAGCCTACTCTGAAATATATTTCGGCACTCCGCCCATATCTATCCTCAACATTGCTAAAGAAGGAGTACTGGTATTCAATTCTCTTTCCAAGCGCTCCGCCATGACCGGTTACAGAATCGGCTGGGTAATGGGCGATCCGGAGTTGGTCAGTGTTTTTAGAAAAGTGAAAACAAACATCGACTCCGGCACCCCGAGTTTTATCCAGGACGGCGCCATTGCTGCTTTGGCGGATGAGGAACATGTCGAACGATTCAGAGCCGAATATAGAGAAAAGAGAGACATTCTTTGTGAGGCACTGATTTCCGCGGGACTCGAAGACTGCACACCTGCCTCCACATTATACATCTGGCAGAAAGTTCCTGCCGGTATGAGCTCTTTGAACTTCGCTGCGCTTCTTCTTGAGGAAAAAATTGCCATCGTCACCACGCCGGGCGCCTGGATAGCCGAAAAAACGGACCTGGGTGAGAATCCCGGCGACGAGTACGTACGCTTCGCCCTGGTTCCCTCAATAGAAAAGACCATGCTGGCCGCAAAACGGATCAGGAACTTGAAGTTCCATACCGGGTTGTAAACCTTTAAATCCAATTGCTTTTTTCTTCAGAATCCGCTACTTTACACTAAACTATCTTTGCACGATCATCAAAAAGGTTGCCGGTGGATAAATTCTTTGATCGATTGGGAGAGTTTTTGCGCTCATTCCTCGGAACAGGATCCGCACAAAGCGCATATTACCAGGGAAAAGACCCGGACCTGCAGGCAGCCTGGGAAGAGTTGGACGACTATCTTAAAACAGGCCGGACTCGAAAAAAGGCGAGCTTTCAACGCCGGTATGACCGATTCCGTCCCGCGGCCGGACTAAAGGACGACTCTTTACGCCGGGATTATGCTAATCTGGAGGTCCCTTTCGGCGCTCCCTTTGAAGAGATAAAAAGCTCCTACAAGGGGCTGCTTAAACGTTACCATCCGGATCGTTTTGCTCTTGACCCCGAAAAACAACGCATTGCCACACAAATCACCCAGAAAATAAATGAATCTTACCAAAAGATAAGGAAGTCGGTCGGAAGTTAGCTGCTTTTTTTCCTATTCTTGATTCTAATTTCAGAAAAAAGTGCTATATTTAATATTGCGGCTGCGAATGTAATAGACTAATATATTGTTATAAGACAAGATTCATGAGGATTATTGTAAATGAAAGTTATTGCAGCAGGGCTGGCTACAACAATCGCCTTTTTTATCAATCTGGCATTGATCCCGGTAATCATCAGACTATCACACCGTTTTAAATGGTATGACCTGCCGGATAAGCGAAAAATTCACACCGGCCTGATTCCCCGGCTGGGCGGCCCGGGGATATTCCTGGCTTTCATGGGGGCATTTCTCTTAACTCCCCTGTTGTTTGCTATCATGTCCCGCGGTAAAACAGCCATGGGATTCAGTCTGAATTTTATCGCCCCTTTTGCCGGGATTCTGCTCATTCACCTGTTCGGATTGTATGACGATTTCAGAAATCTAAGAGCCATCCTGAAGTTCTTATTCCAGTTATTGGCCGCAGCCATCGTCACCAGCGGCGGATACTTGATCCGCTCTCTCACCATTCCTTACCTGGGCTCCATTCCACTGGGAGTCCTGGCTTATCCGGTTACCATTATTTGGATAGTCGGCATCAGCAATGCCGTGAATCTGATCGACGGAATGGATGGTTTAGCCGGAGGAATAGGAGCGTTTGCCGCCCTTTCCATGGGCATTATCTCCCTCATCCAGGGCAACGCCGCTGTGGCTATCCTTTCCTTCGCCCTCTTCGGAGCAGTTCTTGGTTTTCTTTTTTATAATTTCCCTCCCGCCAAAATCTTTATGGGAGATTCGGGGAGCCTGCTCCTGGGCTTCGCCCTCGCTGTTCTTCCTTTAATGGGCATCCCAAAAGCCTCAGCCTTCGGCACCTTGATAGTGCCGATCACCCTGCTCATGATCCCGATTATCGACACGGCAGCCGCTATTCTTAGACGAATAAGGCAGAAACGGCCAATCATCTCGGCCGATAAAGAGCATATTCACCATAAGCTTCTGGATATGGGTTTCAGTGAACGTCAGATCCTCGGTGTGATTTACGGCTTCTGTCTTTACCTGAGTATCGTATCGGTAACTTCGGTCATTTTGCCTAAAGAGATCAATGTTTATCTGGTACTGATCGTTTGGGGAGGCTGCATGCTGGGATACTGGTTCTTGAATTACCTGGATGCGAAGAAGCAATTCTTTCAGAGAAAACGGGCCGAAAATTTAGATAAATCTGAAAACCAGGAAAACCGCCTGGGATAGAGGGGATAGAGACTCGATTCTACTCATCCTCTGGGCGTGTCGACAGGCTTGATAGCCACCGATTCAGGTTCGGGTGGTTTCATCCGACCTCTTAGGTCGGGACCATACGCCTCACCTTCCCGGATAATGAGCTTCAACCGATCCATATCCTGCCTCGATTTGCGATAAGCGGCCACAATCTTATCGGCATGCTTCAGGTTTTCCATAGTAAGATTCATTATTGAATCGATGGAAATATTAACCTCATCAATGTTTTTCGAAGCCTTCGCTGAGGTCTTAAGCACTTCATTGATTGTCTCGGCAATCAGGCCGACCCCCTCCCGGATAGATCTTATGGCAGTATTCGATTCATTCGACCGTTGCGCTATTTTGCCAACGACATTTAATACCGATTGTACCAGGTCGGCTATTTCTGAAGCGGCCCGGGCGCTTTTATCGGAGAGCTTCTGAACTTCCAGGGCGACCACATTGAATCCTTTACCGAACTCGCCTGCCCTGGCAGCTTCTATGGCCGCATTCATGGCCAGCAGATCGGTCTGATCTGCAATATCCGCTATCAATGAGGTGATCTCTTCGATCCGGGCGGTCTGTTCTTCTAAAAGATGGACATCTCCCGTCCCTTTCATGATCGTTTCCGTCGATTTTTCGATCTCATCCCCGCTCTCCCTGGCAGTTTCAAAGTTCTCTTTGGCATGGTTATAGACTGTTTTAATTGCCGTCACAATGTCATTAAAGCTTGAGCCTGTTCGCTCAAGAAGATCCGCCTGTTTGGCGACCGAATCGTAGATACCGGTGACCATTGCTTCGACATTCGAATAGTTCTTCAGACTGCTCCCGTACAGTGTCCTGATTTGATGCATGTTTCTCATCATAACGAACATTTTGTCAAGCTGTTCGAAGAGATCGCTCAATTCATCATTTCTCACCCTGGAAAGCTTCGGCTTTTCTTTAAAATCACCCTGGGCGATCTGCCGGCTGAAACTCAATGTTTTCCGGAAATCCCTGGCCATATCGGGTAAATAGTAAAAGAAATACATTACCGCGGCTGCCACCCCCAGAAGGGTAAAAAAGCAAAAGATGACGATCATGAGATTCATAAGCCGGTCCCGGTATGCTTCGGCTTGATTCCGGTAATTATTGAGTTTTTTGAGAACGCCTGAGCTTCTTGCCAGGTAAGTCTGCAATTCAGGAAGGTCTTGCCGGAGTCGTAAGGCTTTGCTTTCCAACTCCTTAAAATCGGAATGAAGATCGGTAAGAATCATTTGCCGTAAATCAGAATAAAGCGTTTGAAACCTCTCGGGCAGAAAGAATCTACCCGGTAAGGCCGGTATCTGCCCGATCTGTTCGAATAATTCATTGTGACCGGAAGTGAGAGCATCGAGGCTTTCCCGGGAAACCGTAAAAGACAAGGCCTCCACCTTATAAGCAATGTCATTCAGGATGACTCTCTCAGTGCTGCCGATCTTATCAATGACGATAGAGGCGGCAAAAACAAAAACCAGCAGCAGAATGATTACAACAAATATCCCATAACCAAGGACAAGCCTGCTGAGAATAGATTTTTTCATGCTTCCTCATTCCTCAAGACCGTACTCTTGAATCTTTCTATGCAGCGTTTTTCTACCTATTCCTAAAACCCCGGCGGTTTTTGTTTTATTCCCTTTTTGCTGGTTCAAGGTAAAGCGAATAATTTCCTTCTCCCCATTGGCAAGAGAAACTCCCGAGGACAGCTTGATGACGCCTTCTTCCGAACCGGAGCGAATAGTGGGCGGAAGCTCATCTAAAGTGATAATATTGCTCTTACTCATAACTATGGCGCTTTCGATGCTGTTGCGCAGCTCTCTGATATTTCCCGGCCAGGCGTAGTTATACAAGGCCATCCTGGCTTTAAGATCAATTCCATCGATACTCTTGTCATTCTCCCTGGCGAATTCCTTTAAAAATGCCGCCACTAAAAGGGGAATATCTTCTTTTCTTTCCCGTAGAGGAGGTATATGTATGTTGACGACATTCAGACGGTAGTAAAGGTCCTCTCTGAAGTTACCCGTGTTGATCTCTTCTTTCAAGTCTTTATTGGTTGCCGCGATGATCCGAACATCCACTTCAAGTGTTTCCTCACCCCCTACCCTCTCAAAGTTCCTGTCCTGGAGGACTCTCAAGAGCTTGATCTGAACGTTCTGGCTGACCTCACCGATCTCATCGAGAAACATGGTGCCCAGGTGGGCCAGTTCAAACCGTCCTCGTTTCCGGGCGATAGCGCCGGTAAAAGCCCCTTTTTCATGGCCGAAAAGCTCACTTTCTAAAAGAGTTTCCGTCAGGGCGGCGCAGTGGACTTTGATGAAGGGTTTTTCTTTCCGGGGCGAATTGTAGTGAATCGCATCGGCGATCATCTCCTTTCCAACTCCGCTGTCTCCCGTAATCAGCACGGAAGCCTTAGTGGGGCCAACCTGCTTGACCACCTCAAAAATCTTTTTCATAACCTCGCTTTTGCCTATGATATTGGCAAACTGGCTCTTCTTGAGCAGTTCCTCCTGCAGGGCCCGGTGTTGAAGGATCAACTCCCGGTTGGAAAGGGCCCTCTTAACCAGAAGAGAGAGGCGGTCCATATTGATGGGTTTCGTGATGTAGTCGTAAGCCCCGTCTCGCATTGTCTGGACGGCGTTTTCAATCGTTCCGTGGCCGGTAAGAATGATTACCGGTACATTAGGGTACAGGACCGTAGATTGCCTCAAAAGCTCCTCACCCGACATCTTAGGCATCTTGAGGTCCGCAATAACCAGGTCTATATCTGCCTGGCTGATAAGCCCCATGGCCGCCTGCCCATCCGAAGCTAGAAAAACCTTATAACCGTCCAGCTCAAGGACTCTGCCGAGCCCTTCCCGTATATTTTTTTCATCATCAACAACCAATATTTTAAACTTCATACAACTTGCTCTTTGTAACTTATCAATCTCTTCTCTTTTTGTGGAATAGGAAAGCTCAAAGAAACGGCGGCGCCCTCGCCCTCCCGGGACGAGATGGAGATGTCACCCAGGTGCTCTTTAACAATTTTATAGACCAGGGTCAGACCCAACCCGGAGCCGAACTCCCTGGTGGTAAAGTAAGGCTCAAATATTTTATCCATGATCTCATTTGGGATACCGAACCCCGTATCCGTTATCCTCAGAAGTAAATCGCCGCCCTTCTGCCGAGTCTCAATTGTCAGCGTACCGCCATCGGGCATGGCGGAAATTGCATTCTTGATGATATTTAACAGCGCCTGCTTCATATACTTTTCATCGAGGCACATCCTTGGGATATGCTCGGACAACTTAAGCTCCACATTAATGCCTTCCGCCGCCAACTCATATTTAAGAAAATCCAGAAGTTCCCGAATAACCTGATTCAGATCGTTAATTTCCAATTTTGTATCCATGGGGCGAACGGTAAACAGAAAATCAACTACGATCTTGTTCAACCGGTCTACCTCTTCCTTGATAATCGATAAATACTGATTTATCTTTTTAGCCTCAATCGTCCTCTTCCCGTTCATCTCCTTCTTAATCAACTGCAGGTGTATTCCGATCGAGGCCAGGGGATTCTTGATCTCGTGGGCGACCCCCGCGGTAAGGGTGGTTAGAGCAGCCAGATTTTCGGCTCTTCTGAGCCTGGCTTCTTCGGACCGTCTTTCCGTAATATCTTCGATATGAATCAAGTTGCCCTGAACCCTGCCTTCTCTAACCAGCGGCATAATGCTTAAAAGCAGGGTTTTGGCGAACCCGTAAGCCAGAGTAAATTCTCTATATGACGCTTTTTCCTGATTCCTTAGCTTATCCTTAATAAATTCAGCGATTTCCTTATCATTGATGGTTTCCCAGACCGTTTTTTCCAATAAATCGCCTTGTACGAGCGGAATCATTCTTTCCGAAGATTTATTCAAAAGGAGAATGTGATGCTGCCGGTCCGTGACCACCACTCCGGCGGTCATTGACTCAAGGACCATTTCCAATAACTCATTTTCTCCGGCAATATGACTTACCAGGGAACGAATCTGTTCCCGGTCCATTTTATCTATTTTTTCCAAAGCCTTCTGTAAAAATCGTCTCATAGGCCAGCTCTCAAATTATAATACAGAGATTCCAAAACGAGGGGAGGGTTCTGATTATAATGCTCCAGGGCCGAATAATGCCTGCGGACCGTCCGGTTCCATCGATCCATTCCGGCAGGCGCAATAATGCCCTTTTTTAGCAATTCGTGAAAAAGAATGAGCAGCTCTTCGATAAACGAAATTAAAGAAGCTTTCCCGGATGTACCGGAAAAAATCATCTTCATGCTCTCCTGAATGTCAATTTGTTTATTTTTTTTATCGATAATTCCTTCAATAAAAGTCCTGGCCAGACTCTTTAACTGCTCAGGATTAAGGTCCTTCCAGTATAAAAAGTATTCCCGCAGGGATTTATAATCCTCTTTTTCTTCCCGGAATACCCGCTTAAGGACTTCCCCGGTTTCGGAGGAATCCCGATCACCGAAAAAGTACGGCCGCAGCCTGGAAAGCACTGTCGGGATCAAAGACCCTTTTCGGGTGGTGGTGAGGATCAGATACACGTTCCGGGGAGGCTCTTCCAGAATTTTCAATAAGGAATTGCTCGATGCTTCATACATCCGGTCGGTGTTTTCCAGAATAACGATTTTCCGCATTGCCCCGGAATCCTCACCCGACCCTGAAGGATGAGACCACCCTGAAGGATGAGACCATCCAGATCCGGCACCCGCTCCTACCGACATATGCATCCAGGCTGTCACCCGCCTGATCTGGTTGATGGGTATGGTTTCCATACTGAGAACGGATGAGAGCTTTCGGCTAAGCTTAATAATAGTCTCAAGCTGTCCTTCCAGCTCTTCGGCATCCGGAAGGTCATGATCCGGAGAGAGCGGGTAAAGCCTTTCTTCAATCTCGGCCAGAGTGGGCTGTACACTTCTTATCTTTGCCTCTTCCCCCTCCCAAATAACCGGATCAAAACGACGGGTAAGCTTTCTGACCGCCCTGATAAACAGGTATTGGGCTGAAGATTTTCTGGCCCTGCGCAGAACATCGGCCAAAGCGTTAACTTCCAGGTCGAAATATCTTGTACCTAGAAGCAAGGTATATGGATGAATCAGCAGTCTCTGCTTCCGGCAGGAACCGCAGGAGCAGGACCAATCGCCGTCCCCATTTTCACAGGTCAGCACCCGGGCGACCTCTAAAGCGGTCGACAGCTTGGCCGAAAATGGAGAGCCGTAAAACAGCACGGCTGTGGGGAAAGTCTTATCCTTAAGCTCAGCCTTGAGAATCGCAATTGTACTGGTGTGTCCGATTATGTTATCAAGCATTTTTTAAGAAAACCCGGGGGTTAAATATATGTGCCGGAGAAGGCAGAAATGGGGAGAGAGCTTTGGAGAATATGCTCTCCGAGAGAAAGCTCTCTGTTTTAAAGAAAGGCTGCCAGCTTAAAACAAAGAGAACCACCCCCACTAAAAGAATACCTTCGGCGATTCCTAAGAAAAAACCGAGCACTCTATCCAGGCGCTCGAGATTTAGCCGCTCAAAAATACCGCTGAGCAGGCTCTCCAGGAGCTTTACCGTGATATATACCGCCAGAAAGATGATCAGAAAGGCGATCAGTTGATTCCAGAATGAATCGCCGAAGTATTTCTCAACAACCCGGGCCAGGGATTTTGAAAAGAGGATCGCTCCCCCTATTCCCAAAACGAGAGCCGCCACAGACCCGACTTCAGCGACAAATCCTCGAAACACGCCGCGAACGGTGGCTGCGAGAATCAAAAGGATAAAAACCAGATCGATAATAGATAGACTAATCTCCACCGTTTTCCCTGCGTATCCTTTCCACGAGCAAGTCTGCGATTCTAAAGGCTGAATCGGGGATGCTCAGGGAAAAAGCTCTTTTTCCCATCTCCTCAAGCCTCTCTCTATTATCGAGAAGATTCACAACAATTTCAAGAAGCCGCGGGCCGGTTGCCTCTTCTTCCGGAAGCACCAGGGCCGCTCCCCTTTCAGTAAAGTACTCGGCATTTTCAATCTGGTCTCCCCGGCTGGCAGCCTGAGACAGGGGGATGAGCAGCGCGGATTTCCCCAGGGCGGCCACCTCCCAGAGAGTATTGGCGCCCGACCGGCAGACGACCAGATCGGCAGCAGCCAGAAGATGGGGAAGCTCCCCGGTGAAGAAGGGAGCCGCATAATAATTAGCCTTTATAGAGGCAGTATAATTGGCAATTCCCATTTGATGCACTACAAAACAAGCCCTGCTCAGGTTCTCAATCTCAAGAATAATAAGCTCGTTTATGAAAGCGGATCCCTGGCTCCCGCCGAGCACGAGCAGCATGGGCAGGTCTTTCGGGCATCCCACCAGGCTCCTTCCTTTCCCGGGATCTCCCGTTAAAAGCTCCGACCTGATCGGATTTCCGGTATAAATTAGCTTAGCCACCGAGTCAGGAGCGAAGAAATTTTCGGTTCCGGGAAAAGAAACGAGAACCTTCTCTGCAAACCGGTAATTAATCCTGGTAGCCAGGCCTGGTCTCAAGTCCGATTCATGGGTAAAAACCGGTATTCTTAAGAGGGAGGCGGCAATTACCGGTGGAACGCTTACATACCCCCCCTTTGAAAATAGGAGTCCCGGTTTTTCTTTGCGCAGAATAAGGAAAGAAGCAATGATGCCTCCGGCGATTTTGAAGAGATCGAAAAAATTCTTAAAAGAGAGATAGCGGCGAAGCTTGCCGGACGGTATACCGTAATACGGTATTCTTTTTTTTTCCAGAATCTTTCGTTCGATTCCTCCCTTAGAGCCGATCCAAATAACCCTGTCCCGCCCTTTCCGGGGCAGATTTTCCAAAACAGCCAGGGCGGGAAAAACATGTCCTCCCGTCCCCCCCCCTGTAAAAGCGATACATCCTGACATAATCCGGGTAGTTACCTTCTTGATTGAGTTTACCGCTTATAATACATTCATTATACCATGAGAAATAAATGGATATCAATTCCGCTCATTTTACTGATCTGGCCGCTGCCGGTTTTTAGTAATCCTTATTTAGAAGAACTTCTGGAAAACGAGATTTTTTCCGGTTTGATGGCAAATGGAGAAGTGGCCCACACCATTTGGGAAAATGATGATTTGACCCTGCTTCCCAACCTGGATCTTGAAGAGGAGATCAGGGCGGAAGTCGCCGAATTAAAACCGACCGTCGGGGTGGAGGTACTCACCCTATATGAAAGCGGCAGTATTGACCTGAAGTCGCCGGAAAACATGCTTGCCATTTATAATATCCTGCGCTCCATCAGCACCATGAAGGGTATTGAATACTACTCTGCCAGCAGGGGGAAGATGCGCACCCTGTTTGAGGAATCGTATGTTATAGATTCCCCGGAATCGCGAACACGGATAGAAGACCCCCTGGTAGAAACGATTCCCCGGCACAGTAAAATTTATACCTTTCAGAAAGATCTGACCTTTGGTGAGAATGTTTACCAGGCAGATTATTTTTTTTCAGGTAACTATTTCCTACTTAAGAACCTGAACCTCACTACCATGTGGTACTTTATCTTTCCTATGATTAAGGAGAAAGCCATTGTCAATTATTTTATTATTATTCCGGCCGGAGACAAACTGGTATTCTACGGCCTGATCTGCGCCCGAACCCTGAAGTTTCTGGGCCTGGAGAAAAGCAGGGAAGCCTCTTTTTATAACCGCAGTAAAGCCATTATGACCTGGTTTATCAACAGCCTTGAATATTAATAATTAACCTACCGTCACCCGGTTTCTTCCCCACTGCTTGGCTATGTACATCGCCTTATCCGCCCGGCCTATCCAACTGGCCGGTGTTTCATTCGGCTTGAATTGAGCTACACCGATCGAGACAGTAATACTGAAAGCTTCGTTATTACAGTCTAAGGCCATCCCCTCCAGCTCTTTTCGGAAACGCTCGGAGATGGTCAGGGCTGTTTCTTCCGTTGTATTGGGAAAGATAACAAAAAATTCTTCTCCCCCGTACCGTCCGGCATAATCATATTTTCGTAGAGTCTTCTTTAGTCTGCGGCCTATCTCTCTTATAATCATGTCACCGCATTGATGTCCGAAATTGTCATTCACCCTCTTAAAGTGATCGATATCCATCATTATGCCGGTCAGAGGAAGTCCCAATCTCAATGACCTTTCAATCTCCATATCTATTCTTTGAAAAAGGGTTCTTCTATTGAGCAGACCTGAAAGTGTATCCAGGGAAGCCAATTTTTCAAGTTCCTGATTGTTTTTTTCGAGCTCCTGGTTCATTTTGCGAACTTTATCAAACTCTATGTGGAGATGGACATTTTCGGCGATTAAAGACGACACCCTCTGGTCCGGATCGGATTTAGGCTGGTAAAATTCCGGCTTGCTGTATTCTACTTGATTTCTATAGCGAATTAGCGCCGCATGCAGCCGGGCTTTGAGCTCGAGATAGGAAACAGGCTTGCTTATAAAATCATCGGCGCCGATCCCCAATAACTCATCCAGATCGCTGGTATTATCACCCCCGGAGATAAGAACAATCTGCATCGGTTTCAAAAAATAATTCTTTCGAATTTGCTTGCAGACCTCGTAGCCGTTCATATCCGGCATAATGATGTCGAGGAGTACGATATTTATATCTTCTTTCTCGATAATCTCAAGAACTTCTGCGCCCGAGACTGTAGTGAATAAAGAGTATTTCTTCTCTTCTTTTAGCACCTCATACATGAAGTCAAGATGCTCTTGATTATCGTCAACAATCAGAAGATTGACTATTTTTACGCCCCTTTCTAAAAAACTAATATTTATAAGCATACTAAATAAAAAAACAATTCAGGTCAACGATTATCGAAATAGAGCCAGTATGATTTGAGAAACACCGATCAGCGCACCGAGCAGTGCACCGAAGAGGTTGATCCATTTCAGATGCCTGGAAATTACATTGAGGAGCAGTTTCTCTACATCCGCCACATCGAGCCCATTGATCCTGGCAACCACCAGTCCCTGGATATCAAAACTTCTTATTAAGACCGGTAAACGTCGATCGAGAATGGCTATTAATCGGTCCGCCAGGAAAGCGGCGGCTTTTCCCCGGGCCGGCTCTTCAATGCGAAGCAGATTGCCCGGGTTGTTTTTCCGATTTTCTTCCAGAAAACGAATGGAAAAGGCTACTATTTCGGAAGCTAACGCCTGAGAGGACTCTTTTTTCGTCAAATAATTTAGCAGTTGAAAAGAGACAAACTCGACAATATCCTCCTCACGGATTCCGAAATATCTGGCCAGCACCTCGTTAATGGTCCTCCGGCGCTGTCCCGACAAAAGCTTCTCAAGACCGCCGGCAATTTTTTGCCGAATTTCTTCACTGTCGAGAAGCTGAAACAGTTTTTCCGCCAGGGTCCTGATGGAGATCCGGGCATTTACGGAGGAAAACAGCTCGGATGAACCTTTGGCTCGCCATTCCAAAAGAGAGTCTTCAATTACCTTGCCGATTTTTTGCAGATTATCCGGATCGTAGGCAGTTTCCTCCAGCGCTTTAAGGGCTTCATCCACAATCGCAGGCATTTTTTCTTCCAGGCTGCGATCGTATTGGGCCGCTGACATGATGAGCTTTTGTAAGAGATTCAATTTATCCAGGACATCACGTAAAAGACGCTTACCCCTGGTTTCGAGCTCCAGATGCATTGACTTCTCCCTCAGCCAGCGAAAGAAGTGGTCAAACAGAACCGGAAGCACTGTTGAAATCAGCTCGGAAACTGTGACGATCAATTCTTCCGGAATAAATTCAGCCAACGGTATGTCTTTCTCACTCTGTTCTTCGAACCAGTTTTCAAGCGTGTGGGCCGCTTTTATTCTGATATCCCGGTTAGCAAAGAGGGGAAAAATCCGCTCATCGAGAACGGATCTGATATCAAATCCGTTAAGGAGCTCGGCCAGTTTTTTTTCATAGATAGAATGCACAAGAGTGGAAATTATGCTTCGGACAGCCTGGATGAAGCTGCGGGAAGAGAAAAAACCGGACAGCGATTCCGCCAGAAAGTGCTCGACGGAGGACACAAGGATCTCCCGGCCCCGTTTTTGCAGGGAAGAGATGGGAGTATTTAACAGGTTGGTAATTACCGAATAGATATTTTCTTTCAGCCTTTTTTGAAAATCTTTGGAGGATAACTGGCTCTTGACCGTATCCTCGGTTAGCAACTCCCGGGAAACCATGCGCCCGATGCTTTCGGCCAGCTCCTGTCTTCTTCTGGGAATGATTCCCGGGGTAAGGGGCAGCCTGATGCCTAAAAACCTCTTCGCGGTAAGAGGTCTGAAAAGCATCTTAATGGCCAGGGCATTGGTGACGTATCCGATCAGGGCGCCTACAAAAGGCGGCAGAACCCAGGGCAGGATATTAAGTAATGCTTCCACGCTCATTGCAGCTCGCCGGCAAACGTCTCCGCCTGGGCCCTGGTGTCCAGGATCTCGAGATATGCCCCGAATACCCAGCCTCTCAAACCCTCATAACTTACCTGGTACCAATAGGATGTTTCATCCTCCACGGTCTCTTTCTGTTCTGTCCGCAAAAGGATAGAAAGGACGCTGCCCTTCCGCAAATGGGCGAGAATCGTCGCCGTAGGTTTTGGCTCTTCCCGGATTCGTAAGAAATCGGACTTCACCACCCCCCAATTGGAACGAATAGAAAGCACGGGAGTAGGAGGAAGCTTGATCTTCTCTTCTTCTATTTTCTTTCCAGGGGAGCATGAGAATAAAACAAACCCTATAATCAGAAAAAACCTATATTTTCGCATCTTTCCCTTTGATCTTGATCTAAAATGATCTACATTTCGAGATTAACATTAATGAAAAGAATATAACTATTTTTTTTTGTTTGTCATACTCCTTAGCATATTTCCATTTGGGATGAACCTGGGCCTGGCGGTGATCACCACCCTTACGTCTCCGACGGGCCGGTGGACTACGTCCTCTTCACGGCTTATTGAACAATGCCGATCGTTCTATTATAGTACTGCAAATCATGAGCATTAAACTTAAAGCAATAATTTTTGACTTCGGTAATGTCTTGTCCCTGCCCCCGAGCCGGTCCAACCTGGATAGGATACAGGAATTATGCAACCTGCATGGGGAAACATTCGAGACTGAATACCGGAAAAACCGCCCCGATTATGACCGGGGCACCATCGATGGTAAGGAATATTGGGAAAGAATATTGAGAACAGGCGGTGCCGAAGCATCGCCGGACATGATAAATGCGCTTATTTCCGAAGATATAAAGAGCTGGTCAAGAGTAAATAATTCGGTCCTGAAATGGGCAAAAAATTTACGGCAATACGGCTACAGCACGGCCATTCTATCCAATATGCCGAAAGACATGCTCGATTACATCAACAGCCATTTCGATTGGCTGAAAGAGTTCACGGTCAGAGTTTTTTCCTGCGAGCAGGGAATGAATAAACCGGAACCTCCCATTTACCGGCATTGTCTGCGGGAACTAGGGGTGGATTTTAAAGGCAGTCTGTTTATGGACGACAGCCCGGAAAATATCGAGGCAGCCTTAAAACTTGGCATTAACGGCATCGTGTTTAGGTCAATAGAAGAAAGCTCGGCATTATTGAGCGGCCGCTACAGCCTGCCGGCCATCCAAACATGAGTCAATAATCAGGGCGTATTGTAGGACAATGATACGGAGTCGGGTCTGATATTTCTTAGATTGGCAGCAGACCTATCGAAAGACGAATTGGCGTAACAATAAATACAACGATAGCCGCAAGTGTTATAAGCGCCGATATCGACCGATTGAGCGCAAAGACACAGCTTTCGTTGAGAAGGGTCTTTTTTATAACGGATGTTCAAATTGAATAAACGGTTGAGCAGATCGCTGTCGATGCACTTGCCGGGCTTTAAGCCGGCAGATGATAAATCGTTATCCTCGGCACACGATTTTACTTCCAGGTTATAGGCTTCCGCAATTTGCTTTAAATCCGAAGCCACCTCAAGGCAGAGATCCGGGCTGAGCTCGAGCCAGGTTATGCCCTTATCCGAAGACAGCTTTTTCAGGCGAATCCTCACCTTTTTGTAGAGATCTATGAAGCTGATAATCACTCGTTTTGTATGGCCTGAAAGATCAGCGGCGATCTTTTTAAAATTCTTCTCATGAAACTCTCTATCTGTGAAAGGGGAAAGGACTATCGGATCGTAGCGCCAGATGACCTTTTCAAGGCCGACTGCTTCGCTCAGCCTTTTAAAAGTTTCAACGACTTTTCTAAACGGGGGAAGGTTCTCCTCAAGCACTTTGGGATAGCCGGTTATGGTGTAGAGGAAATAATACTTGTACCCCATCGAATCAATACTTTTAAAATATCTGAAAAGAGGACCAGGATTGCGGGTCCAGAAAATGAAGGCATCCACCGCCTCCGGTCTAAGATCAACCCGCCTGACCTTTCTCGGATCGAAAGGGTTAACAACGTCGACAAAACCGTCTTTAAGGCGATGCATGAGCCAATTGCTGTAGAATGCCGGAACGTCTGTTCTTCGAGAAACTGATACGATCATGACTTGAATAAGCCTGCCTCTCTCTTTCTATTATAACAGGGCCAGCGATTTTAGTTGAGCGTAATGGCTATGATTGTAACCGCCATCAATATTACCTAAAACTAATTAATAATATTTGGAAAAGGTGATTTTAATGGATAAAATTGATCTTGA
>CAZERV010000046.1:0-23498 GCA_964514815.1 uncultured Spirochaetaceae bacterium
GTCTCCTGGGTAAATTATCCGGGACTGAAATCGAGTCCTTACTACCATCTAGCCCGGAAGTACCTGCCTAAAGGAAGGGGCGCCGTAATCGGTTTTGGCATAAAATGAGGATTTGAAGCAGGAAAGCGTTTTATCTCGGCAGTCAAGCTCTTCTCCCACCTGGCAAATATCCTGGATGCCAGGTCCCTGGTTATTCATCCGGCCAGCACCACCCATCAGCAGCTCAGCAAGGAGGAGCAGAGAGAATCCGGCGTTACGGAGGACTATATCCGCCTCTCCATAGGAATTGAGGATCCGGAGGATATTCTCGAGGACCTGGATCAGGCATTAAAAAAGGCGACCTGAAAAAACTCTTTATCAGGCATGTTTTTTACTGCGGTTATACCAGTTTTTTGATCTGCGCTTTTTAAGCTGCTCTTCTCTGTTCTGCCAGTAGTACTTGAGAGTCTTGCCATTCTCACAACTACGGCAGATGGCTTTCCCCTCTCTGAAAGACGATATGGAAAGCCATTTCCCGCATTCCGAGCACTTTCTCTCCGAGGCATGAGGGTCGGTGGTGTTATGCAAGTAGTAAAAGCCGGCCCTGATCTTCTTGAGATTCTTAAAGGAGACTTTTCCGGATTTCAACCAGGAATGAATGGTTGAGGGAGTCGTCTGAAACATCCTGGAAAGAGAGGATTTGCTCATATGATAACGGGAAGCTATCCACTCAATCATCTCTTGAACGGATGGATCAGAGGGGATTCTTCCCGCTTTCATTAGCAAACTCCTTAATCCGGCTTTTCAAAGTAATTATCGGCAACGTACAGCTATCCTTAAAAACATTTATTCCCACTCGATCGTCGCCGGGGGCTTGCTTGAAACATCGTAGACCACCCTCCCGATTTCTGGCACAGAATTAGTGATACGGGCTGAGATCTCCAGGAGATCTTCAGCCGGAAACGGATAGACATCGGCGGTCATGCCGTCTTTTGATACTACGGCCCGGAGGGCCAGCACATAGCCGTATCTTCTGGAGTCGCCCGATACTCCCACCGAGCGGATGGGAAGAAGCACGGAGAAAGCCTGCCAGATCGAGTCGTAAAGCCCCCGTATCTTAAGCTCTTCGAGATAGATATAATCCGCCTCTCTCAAGATTTCACATTTCGAAGGGGTTACTTCCCCGAGGATTCGGACCGCCAGCCCCGGTCCCGGAAATGGATGGCGATTAACGGTCTCGTCCGGCAGGCCGATAAGTCCGCCCAGTTTTCTCACCTCATCCTTATACAGGTCGGAAAGGGGCTCGATGAGAAGCCTCTGCTTCCTCTTTTCTTCTACCAGTGGAGAGCGCACATTGTGGTGGGATTTTATGACTTCCGCCCTCTCCCCGACCCCCTTACCCGATTCGATCAGGTCCGTATAGAGGGTGCCCTGGGCCAGAAAAGCACCACTGATTCCGAGCCCGGCAATCTCTTCGGCCGGGATACGGATAAAGAGGTCTCCTATTATTTTTCTTTTCTCTTCCGGGTCTATGATGCCCTCCAGGGCGGAAAAGAACCGCCTGGCTGCGTCTATCAGATAAATATTTTTAGCTCCCAGGAAGTCGAAAAGCTCCTTCACTTCTTCCGTATCTTTCCGGCGCATCAGGCCGGTATCGATATACATCAGGTGGACCTGCTCCGGCGGCAGGGTCGAGAGGAGCAGGGCCGCTACCACGGCGGAGTCCACTCCGCCTGATATTAGCAGGAGGACCTCTTTCTTTCCCAGCCGGTCCGTTATTTCCCGTCTGGCGCCGGCCAGATAAGTTTCAACATTCCACTCTTTTTTAGCACCGCAGATCCTGACGGCGAAGTTCTCTAAGATAAGCTCCCCCCCCTGGCAGTGAGTAACCTCAGGATGGAACATGAGTCCGTAAATCCGTTTATCTTTGTTAACGATGCAGGCGGAGAGATCGTTTTCTGAGCGGGCGGCCACCATAAAACCCGGGGCAACCTTCCGGATGGAATCGCCATGGCTCATCCAGGACATAAACCCGTCCGGTAAACCCCGGAAGAGGGTCGGCGAGAGCCCACCGGCAGCTTTATGACTGATCCGGGCTCTTCCGTATTCTCTCTTTTTCAGGGAGGCGACCTCCCCTCCCTGGTCCTGGATAATCCTCATGGCCCCGTAACAGATACCCAGCACCGGGACCTCCAGGTTGTATACCAGGGGGTCCGGTCTCGGCGCTTCAGGATCGTAAACGGAATAGGGTGAGCCGGAAAGAATGACCCCTCGGATCTCTTCGCTTAAGACTTCCTTCAGGGACGTATCGCCGGGGAGAACTACTGAATAGACACCGATTCCCCTGATTCTTCTCCCGATGAGCTGAGTGGTTTGACCGCCGAAATCCAGGATCAGGATAGAGTCCATGGATCCTTTCTGACCATGGTTTCTTTCCGCCTGTACCCTGTGGAAACGATATCAACGGGTGTTTCGGTGTATTCCTCTATGTATCTTATATAATCCCTGGCCCGGGCAGGCAGATCCTCGAAGCGCCGGCAGTCCTTAATACTCTCCTGCCAACCCTTAAACGTTTTCAGGACCGGCTCCGCCTCTGCAAGGGCTTCGTTTGAAGCAGGAAACTCTTCTACAACAGTTCCCTTTATGTCATAAGAGGTGCAAGCTTTTATCTCTTTCATTCCGTCATAAACATCGAGATGAGTCAGGACCAGCGAATTGATGGAATTACTTCGGCAGGCGTATTTCAAGCTAACCAGGTCCAGGTAACCGCATCGCCTGGGGCGTCCGGTGGTGACCCCGTATTCTCTGCCCAGTTCCCGAATCGTTTCTTCCAATTTTCCGTCTCTCTCCGCCCTGAATTCCGATGGAAAGGGACCGCTTCCGACCCTGGTGGAATAGGCCTTAAAGACGCCCGCCACCCTGTCAATCCGCCCGGGCCCGATTCCGCCCCCTACGGCGGCGCCGGCCGCCGACGACATGCCGGAGGAGACAAAAGGATAGGTGCCGAAATTAAGATCGAGCAGGGTCCCCTGTGCGCCTTCAAAGAGGATATTTTTTTTCTCATTCTTTTTCAGGAGCATGGAAACGTCGACTATCATATTCTTAATCTTTTCGCGGTACGGCCTTAAATAATCTCTATCCCCTGCGGGAAGGTCCCCCCAGACCCTGGAATCATATAGGTCACCTATTCGGATACCGTCCCGGTGGGCCTTCATGGCATAGGTTATGCCTATCCCCCGGCCCGTAGTCCCCAGGGGTTTCCTGCGTTCCTTATCCATCCGAATGTCGAGCTCTTTATAGCGGGGAAGCACGATATGCGCCCGGTCGGATAGAAATACCCTTCCCTCCCAGGAAATGCTTTTTCCGATAAGCATTTCCAGCTCCGTAAAAAGCTGCTCCAGATCTATTACCATACCGATCCCCAGGACGACCGTTTTATCAGGAGTCGCTATCCCGGAAGGGACCAGGTGGAATTTAAAGGTCTCCTCCCCGATTACGACCGTGTGCCCGGCATTTGCGCCTCCGGAATAACGAAGGACAATATCGGCTCTCTCGGACAGGAAGTCCACTATCTTTCCTTTCCCCTCGTCGCCCCATTGGGCGCCTATTATCACTAAATTCATGACTTTACCTCCCTCTTTAAGATGGATTCAACCAGTTTTCCGCCCACCAGGGCTCTTAATTTGACAACCTCTTTTTTTAACTCGCCGATAACCTGCCCGACATGATCCGCCGCCTGGCTGTTTTTCAGGGTGACGTGCCCGATACTTTCCAAAGATTTGGTGACCTCGCCGTTGGCGTGAAACTGTTTTTGAACGGATAAATACAGCTCGTTTACAAAGTTGGAATAGCCACTCAAATCTTTATTGATGCGGTCAAAGATCTGCCCCACTTCCCTGGAAGACTCACCGTTTGAAAAAATGACCTGGGACATTAGCTTAACCAGCTTACTGATCTCCCCGGCGGTCTCCGCTGATCTTTCCGCCAGCCTCCTGACTTCTTCGGCCACAACCGAGAACCCCGAGCCTTCCTCACCCGCCCGGGAGGCTTCAATAGTAGCGTTCAGGGCCAGCAGATTGGTTTGATCGGCAATTTCATTGATCAGGTCCAGAGAAGCATGCATTCGGTCCACTACGCCATGCGTATCCAGAATGGTATCGATTACCCGGTGGACAATAAGATTGCCTTTATCGGAAAAATCCGCCGTCCGCTTTATCGTCCGGGCGGAAATATCGGATGAATCTGAGATCCTGGCCATGGCGGATTGGAGCACTTCGGCCGAATTTGCTATCTGTTCGATGCCCATGGCCTGGTTCCTGGCGCCGCCGGAAAGGTTGCTTGAAATGCTCTCCAGATTGTTCACAAACTGGCTGAGGTTATATGTGGAAGCCTGGACAATTTCCATGGTCATGCGCAATCGCCGGCTCGAACGTAGAAGATCCTCCGTAACAATGTTGTTCTTCAGAATTTTATAGACATACAGGGAAACAAGCCAGGAACCCAGCCCGACCGGCAGGAGCGTACCGCTAAAAAAGAGTAAATGACGGAGCGCAATTTCCTCTTCTCCAAACCAGTACATGAGGATAAAGAGGAGACTCGATCCGATCAACACTGCGGCGGCGGCTAATAGAGTATTGGTCGGCCTGAAGCGAAGAATCGAAAAGATAAAAATCGATAAAAAATAAAGCCGGCAGATGAATATGTAGAACAGATTCAGGCTGTCTGCCGGCGTGCCCGGATATATTCCCAAAAAAACCAGGGCTCCCAGCGCATCGAGCATGACCGACAGATAAACGAGTCGGTCCGGAAAATTATGCTTCCGGATCAGCCGGAGCTCTAAAATAGAATAAAGTGCAAGAAGCAGGAAGGTCAATAAGGCAATAAAATGTGGAAGGGTTATCAGAGTTGTTGATTCTTTAAAGAGGAGATAGAGAATGAGAAGCAGGCTGACAAGAATAATACGAAAGAAAGCTGCCAGTTTTTCCGCTTTTTCAAGCTGAAGTAGAGCAACACGGGTGAACCCCTCTACCATAAAACAATCTTTATATGATATTCTTTATTTTGTAAAGGGTTTATTGTGTCTCTAACTATTCTATTTGAACAGGCTCTCCAGGCAGGACGGGAGAGAAATTACGCGAAAGCCGTAGAGATTTTACAGGAGGTCCTCTGTAAGACAGACCAGATTCCGGAGGCGCTGCTTTATCTCGGCAGAAGCCACCATGCCCTGGGAGACTTCGATCGAGCCGTTCAAGCCCTGCAGTTTTTTTTAAAGGTGAACCCGGAATCTCCCCTGGGTCACTTTTTTCTGGGCCGGTCCTATCTTGCCCTTGGTCTGCACGAGCAGGCAATCAGACACTTAAAAAGGTCCACCGACCTGGATGCATCTTTCCCCCCCTCCCTCAGTCTCCTGGGGCTTACTCTCCTTAAGGCCGGAAAGCCGAAAGCCGCAATCAATTATTTTGAGAGCGCCTTGAAAATAGATCCTGAACAACCCAAAATCTTTACCGCCTACCTCAATTCCCTTTTGACTCATGCGATCCGGTTGTTTTACCGCAATAAATACACTGAAGCAGCCGAGAATTTTCAATTCATTCTCAAGCACCGGGAAGACAGCCTGGTCTCTCACCTGTACCTGGCCAGCATTTACCGGGAAACGGGCGACCAAACACTATCCCTGCTTCACTTTGAACGGGCATCCCGCTTGCAGCCCGATGATCCCATTCTCTATCTTCAGAAGGCGGTCATTCATCTAACAAATGGTGACAGTGAAAATGCATTTGACGAGCTGAACAAGGCCATGAAACTATTGGGCAGGAACACCTATCAGTTGAGCGATCCCGAGACCCTTCTCAGGCTCATGACCCTGATTCTTTTTCAAAACAGCCGCTATCGTGAAGCGCTTGGCTGTGCCCGCCGGGTCTTGAAGTCCAGTTATGATGATGCGGATATGCATGTGATCATGGCTGAATGCTACCGAAACCTGGGGGATTTGAGTAAGGCCAGGAATCACTACCTGCGCGCTCTGGAAAAAAACAAACGTAAGCTCGAGCTGAACCATGGCTTAGCCGCCGTGCTCTGGCAGCAGGAATCGTTTGAGGAGCTATTACAGATCCTTAAAAGAATCATGAAGCTCAAGCCGGATGATGATTTTGCTTCCTATTACCTGGCCTTGACCCTGCCGAAATTAAAAGAAGCTCCTGAAAAAACAATCACCGTTCTTCAGGAACAGATCCGAAGCCAGGGCCCCGATCCTTACCTGATGAGCGCCCTGGGCGGAGAATACATGAAAGTCGACCTGCCGAAATTGGCCGAAGGGTGGTTCTTAAGGACCCTGAAGCGGGTCGATAATCATAAAGACTCCCTTTCATCTCTTATCGCCGTTTACAAGGTCCTTGACAGGCCCAAGGAATTGAAAAAATCCTTCGGCAGCTATCTCGAGCACCACCCCGAAGACTCTTCCGTGCGCCATGAGTTCAGCAAGTTTCTCTTTGAAAAAGGCTTCTATCCCCAGGCTGCTCGGGAGATCCTGAAGCTTCTGCCCAGGGAACCGGGCAACAGGCTGTTGAAGAAAATGCTTGCCGTCAGTTACAGGAAAATGAAGAAGTATTCCGAGGCAATTATTCTTTTCAAAGAGCTGTTAAGAGAAAATCCGAAATCGAAGGAGCTCCTGCGGGCCATGGTATTCTGCCTGGCCGAAACGGACCGCAGGCAGTCGGCCATCAATCTATTGGAAAAAGCGGGAAAAGCTTATAAAAATCAGACCTACATCCTCCTACCCTTAGGCGTTCTCTATTATAAAGAGAATAAGCTGGGAGAAGCCGGCAAAGTCTTTAGAAGGGTGGTCTCCATCGATCCTTACGAATGGAAAGCTTACCGGAATCTCGGTATTGTCTATGATAAAACGGGGAACAGCGACTTTTCCCGAAAATTTCTTAAAAAGGCGGAAGAAATAAAGCAGAAGAGTGTCCGTTAACGCTTTTTTTCTTGTACTTCTCAGTGAATGTCTTATAATTCTTTATTTAAGGAGGATAAAATAAATGGCAACCAAAGCACTCGACCTATTTCAGGCCTACAGCCAGGACAAACTGCCCCGGGAAGGCGGCTACCTGGTTTCATCTTTCTTCCAGCCCGATTCGGTCTATTCCCGGTACGAAATTGTCGCTTACAGCGGGGTTAAAACCATCTATTTGTCGGAAGAAGGCCTGTTTTTCCAGACCGATGGAAACAAACTCCACGTCCTGGTAGAGCCTCCGACCTATCCTAAAAAGCAGATAGAGCCTTTTCGGAGAGATTCCAAGCAACAAATTCCACACCGTTTTTCCGAGCTGGAAATTGTCACCGCCAAGAATCAGACCAAGGTCATGGTCAGTAGAGATCCTATCATGGCCTATTCCGCCTTTACGATCATAAAGCCTACGGGCGTCAATTTTTCCTTTATCTTTTATAACCTTCCCGATGTGCTGGACAGCATTCGGGAATTTTTTGAAAAAACGCTCAACCAGGAAGCGAATGTACCGACTGCATCCGCAAAAGAGGCGGCTCGGCTCATTCTAAAAGGCCTGAATAAGTTCACGGTTTGGAAAAGTCAACCTTCCTAAACTAGATTCCTTTCGATGTTCAACTGGGCGATGGTGAGAGCCGCGATGGGTACGGAGTAAGAGGAACAGGAAACATAGTTCAGACCGGCGTCCATGCAGAACCTGATATTATCGGGGATGGCGCCGTGCTCGCCGCAGAGACCGGTTACCAGGTCGGGACGAGTCATTCGGCCTCTTTTCACCGCCAGATCGATCAGTTCCTTGACGTAATGATTCAGAATCTGGAACGGATTGCCGTCCAGGATGTCAAACAGGGTATAGTCGGGCATAAAGGAATTGCAATCATCCCGTGATAAGCCGGTGGTCGTCTGGGTAAGGTCATTGGTTCCGAAAGAGAAAAATTCGGCGTACCGGGCAATCTCCCCGGCGCCCAGGGCAGCCACGGGCAGCTCAATCATGGTCCCGAACCGATACTCCACCGGTTTTGCCTTCACGGCCTCTCTCACTTCCTGTTCTACGTCGGTCAGGCCGCGAATCGAATTGCCTTCGATCTTCTTCCCAAAAATGATCAGCTTGAGCTCGTTTTCATTCATAATAAGCGGAATCATGATCTCCGGCTTTACCGGAACCCCCTCTTTCTGAAGGGTATAAACGGCCTCAAAAATGGCCCTGATCTGCATGGCGTATATTTCCGGGTAGGAGACCGCAATCCTTACTCCCCGGTGGCCCAGCATGGGATTAAACTCATTTAAGGCTTCGCAGCGGGCCCTGATTTCATTATCGGAGATGGTTTTTTTTGTTTTCCGGCTCTTCATGTAAGTGATGAACTTTTTCATCTCCTCTTCATTATGAGGCAGGAACTCATGCAGGGGAGCGTCCAAAAGGCGGATCGTCACTTCATGGCCGCTCATGATCTTGAATATTTTATAGAAATCCGTTTTCTGAATCGGAAGCAGTTTGTCCAATGCTGTCTGCCGCTCTTCCAGGGTGTCGGAGAGGATCATTTCCCTGAAGATATTTATCCTTTTCTCATCAAAGAACATGTGCTCGGTCCGGCATAAGCCGACCCCGGCCGCGCCGAAGCTTTTCGCCAGGCTTACATCCCGGGGCGTGTCAGCATTGACCCGGACGTGAAAGTCTTTGATATATTTCCGGACCAGCTTGTTGAATTGGAGCATCCCGGAATCCTCCGGGTTCGGCTCGATCAGCTCGGCGGTTCCCAGGTAGATTGAAGGATCTCCGTAATGGGGAACGTTTAAAGTAATATAATCGCCCTCATTAATGGCTACCTCCCCCATCGTGGCGCTCTTGCCTCGTATTCTCAGCTCCGGCTTGACCAGGGAAACCTTTCCGTACTGTCTGGCCACTACGGAGGCATGGGCCGCGTATCCTCCTTCGTTAGAAAGAACCCCGGTAGCAACCTCGATGGCTTTGACATCCTCGGCAAAGGTGGCGGGCATGCACAAAATCAGACTGGTGTCTTCACCCTTCTTTTGAAAAACTTTGTAAGCATCGATCAGTCCTTCGGTGCTAAAGAAAACCCTGCCGATGGCCGCGCCGGGCGCGCCGGCTATGCCTCCTTCAATACTCTTCAGCTTAGAAACGGATTCCGAGTTGATTATCGGATGGAGTATTTCATTCAACCGGTTCGGTTTTACACTCCTGACTACAAACTTATCATCCACGACCTTGCGAGAATGGAGATCTAAAAGGGTCTTTATCTCCGCCTGGGTCGATTTTTTCATGACCGCCCTCTGGTCGATCAGCCAGAGTTTCTTTTTCTCGATAGTGAAGCGTATGGAGCGAATCTCTTTAAAATAGTCCTCTACGGTCTGGGCTATCTTATCGAGCTGGACCAGGTAGGTCTTGGTAATCTTGTTAATATCCTTGCCCTGGGCCCCGATGGAGTTGAAAGCGCTCTGAAAAAAATCTCCCTGGATCTTTCGCTCTCCGGTTACAATGTTGCGGGTAAAGAACATGCCGCTGGCCGAATCCTTTCCATAGTTGCCGTAAACCATCGGCTGAATGATCAATGCCGTATCGTTCTTTTCCAGATCATCGAGCTTCAGCATCAGGCTGATTCGTTTAAGGGTAATCTCCAACTGGTTATAGGCATCCTGCTTTTTGGAGCTGAAGAAGCCTTCGGGAAGTGAGGCGAGATGTTTCCGGACGCTCTTTTCCCTCTGTTTGGCAGTCATTTCTGCGTTGAGCTCTTTATCCAGCTCACCCATAGCGGTTTTTAAAGTGCGGACATCGTCATCTCTATTTTCCAACTCTGCGATCCTGGCCTCTATTTCGAGGTTTCCCCTGATCAGGAACTGCACTTCATGCCGGGCGAAGTTTTCGCCGACAAAGCTAATAAATCCGGGCAGGGTGGATTCGGTCAAGCCGAAATTATGCAGAGTGGGATAGGTGGTAATCACCATGTTGGGACTGATAACGATCTTGACCAGCATGGGATTTTCAGGATCGCCGAACCGTTTTCCGGTCCCGCTTTCCAGTTTTTTAAAGAAGTTCGTGAGATGCGGTTTTAAGTTGATCTTATCGAGCCGCTGCGCTATCTCTGCGTCTATAATAAAACCGGGAAGTATGGGAAGGTTCAGGGAAGCCAATTCCATGGCGCGTCTTCCCCGGATACCTATTTTTTCATGCACCTCCTCTTTTGAGGTATATTCACTGTCACTAAAAAAATATATATTTTTTTTCATCGCCAATCCCCGTTTTTAATAAAAGTTAAAAGAGATTCAAAACAGTATTCACAGGAAAATTCAGGAATGCCTCGAACATAGGGCTTGCCCCCTGTTTCAGATAGCGCTGAAGCTTGGCCACATCCTTAACGCTTTCACCGGCAACCGCAATCAAGATGGCGCTTCCGTGTTTTACCTTGCCCCATTTAAAGAGGGTATTGATATCGTGGATACGCTCCCCCTCATAAAAGATAAAAACATCCAATCCTGAATATTTTGTCTGATAGCTCTGGATGATCCTTTTCCAGGCCTCGACGTTTCCGTTGTGGAACAGCTCATTGGTAACGGGAATGGAATACATGGGAGTCATCCGCCTCTTTTGCACGGCGGGAGGCGGCGCAGCCACCGCGACAGCAGTTGCTTGAGCGGCTTTCGGGAATGCCTTTTCCCGGGCAGGCTTTTTAGCCGGGCGTCTCCGGGCAACTACGGCGGGCGCAAACTTTTTAGCTTTCTGCTTGAACTTTCCCTGGGTTAGAGCGGCCGGCGCCTTTATTTTTTTCCCTTCCAGCAGGGCTATGAGCTTATCGATGGCTTCCTGATAGAGCCGCTCTCCACCTTTATCGGTAAATGTTCCGGCATAAATTGTTAAAAGCTCATTCTTCCTTAATGATTGAACGTTGTTCCAGTGCCGCTCATTTTTTGGGTTTATCAGAGTAAGGCCCAGGTCCGGATTGAAATAGGCAATGACCAGGTCCACGCCATGCCAGGTTTTGACTTCCGCCAGGATCGGCTTGAAATCGGTAATAGTCTTTTTCAAGTTATAAGAACGGTAACGGTAGTTGTATTTAGGGTGCCCGACTAAGAGCGCGCTTAAGGTCGGATTAAGCTGATGGGCTTGAATCTCTTTTTCATCCAGGAGCTCATTCAGCAGATCGGCCAGATTTTCATGACGATCAAAATTTCCTAAGACTTCCGTTACACTCTTGAAATGTCGTAAGGAGCGATTAAAGCCTTCCCTGGAGCTGAATACCTCGAATTCATAGTTTGCTAGTGCCATCGGTCTCCCTCAATTCTGTAGAGAATAATAGGGTGATCCCTTTAAGATTAAAGGGATCACCATTTATCTATCGCTTATATCTCTTTCAGACCTTGAGACCTGGGGGGTCTGCCCCGGCGGCCCTTTTTCTTGGCAGTGGCATCGACAACGCCTTTACGCCTGCCCCTGGCCCGGGGAGCCGGTTTTTGTTCAAACTTGGGAGCCGGCTCTTTATTGAGCATATCGAGGTAATCGCCGGCAGCAGTTTTTTCTTTTTCGTCGGTCTCGGCGCCAAAAGACTGGGCAATATCCGCCCGGACAGTAGATCGCCTTCTCGAGAAGGAGGCGAAGGCCGCATCCTGGAATCCCTTGGACACACCGTGCAGAAATTCGTTGAGCACATTGGCCATTCCATTGAGGGTGGCTTTCTTCCTCTTGATGGAAGTGATATCCACGTCCAGCAGGAGACCGCGCTGAATATGATATGGATTGATCAGGTAATCAAACCTGTTAAACTCACCCTCAAGGAAGTTCAGGCGGTCTTCCATGACCCGTCTCTGAATTGGATAGCGGTAGCCGTACCTTTTCTGGAGCTTGTCCTTCATGAGGATAATCCTGCGCTTGATCTTGTCCTTTTCGGGGAGGCAGGTCCTGTTCATCCTCTCCACTTCGGTGGAAGCCGGTTGAACAAAACTAATCTCATCCCAGCTTTTCTCGATATCTTCATAAAGCGGGTCCCCGGTTGCGGCCTTGATTTTTCTCCTGATCTTATTGCGTTTTTTTCGAGCCAGGTCCTTGAAGTCAACCACACCCTTCATAAACTTGCTTTCCGCATAGATCATCTCCAGAACATCCCAGAGATGTTGGACTTCCACTTCAATCGACTTTATCATCACATCGTAGGCCCTGCGTTCCTCGAGGAGCTGGGCCTGGTCGTAATACTTCATCCTGATGGCATAGCGCTCATCCGGAAGCTTCTCCGCATCGGTTTCCTCGTACTCCCGCAGGACCAGATCTCTGGCATTCTTGAGGTTTTCCGCATACTGGTATCCCATTTTGGAAGTATCAAGAATCGAGGTGATGGAGTTGATGGCGGTGTTATAACCCCTGTTCCGGATGTTCTCCAGGTCGATGATCTTTTTCAGATTCTCCCGAATATTGACGGCGTCGTACTCTTCGGGATCGATTTCGGCCCTTAAGCCTTCGATCCTGTCCATCAGGGTCTTGGCAAAGTAGGAGTAGCGCTTGGATTTCGGATCGTCCTTTTCGTCCGAGGTGTGCTTCTCCACCATGCCCATCTTCTCGAATAGTATCTCGCCGTCGGAAAGCTCTTCCCGACCCTCATCGATGATAAGATCCTTCATCTTGTCGATCTCTTTATCGATGATGTCCGTGATGTTCTTGGAGATCAGGTCTTTAATCAGGTACTCTACCGTCACCTGGTAGTGGAAAATCGGGCTGATCAGCTCCGAATCAAGGATATTAACCGATAATTTGACATCGGTCACGGTTCTCGGCCGCCAGAAATTGTCCTTGAAAGAGCATTTCACGATGGAATAGGCGTTTTCACCCCTGATAAAGGCGCCTACATCCGTTTTCTGCCTGAGCAGGGAGTTAGTCTCGTTTTCAAGATCATTTACTCCTCTCTGCACGTGGCCCTGCAGATGCCCATACATATTGACGATCGATTTCTCGATCTCGCCGGTGTTGAATTTTTCGGCTCCCCCTATAGCGTCCAGAAGGGCGGCAATCTCTTTGGGGGTGTAGCGGGCCAGGCCCTTCATCTCTTCCTTGTCGATGAAGTTCCTGACTTTCTTGACCATTTCATCCTCAGTAGTCACTATATAACGGTTAAACATGTTCTGATAGTTCTGGTTGTAATAGTTGTAGACCTTCTCTTTTAAACCACCCATGACATCCAGACTGCTCAAAACGTCCTTCGGAAGCCTGGAGGCAACATGATGCATGACTTTATCGACTTCTTCGCTTAAAAGCAGGTCAACCTCGGCCTGTTGGTCGCGAAACTCCTGGGCCAGGGAGTTTCTGGAACCCACCGCACTTGGCTTTTCCGGATGAAATACATTAGGACTTTTAGGTAAGTCAACACTTCCCATAATTACTCTCCTTATAAATTTTATTTCTATACATTAATTATTCACAAGCAGTTTAAAAAGTAAAGTAGAATTTTTTTTTTTTGCTTCCATTTTATTTTAAGATGGTACATTCTTTTAATATAACGATCAAATACGGAGTGTGGCCATGAAAAAAATAAAACGTATTTTCATTCTGTCCCTGTTGATACTGGCGAGTATGCTCTATGCCGATCAGCGGGATGAGCCGGTTGACGTTATTGTCGCCCTGGACAAATCTCTTTCCATGGAAGAAGAGATCGAGGCGGTTATAGACTACGTCAATACCTATTTAATAGATCAATTGCTGATACCGGGAGATTATTTCCTCACTGTGGCCTTTTACGGGCAGACCGAGATTCCCGTTTCCCTGGATATTACCGGGGATGAGGATAAAAGAAAGGCTAAAGAAATCATCTCCGGCCTTCTCGCAGACGGCAGATTCACCGATATCGGAAATGCCCTGGATGTTCTGGGTAGAGAGCTCGATAAGCGCGCCGATTCCGGGCGAAAAAAATATCTATTGTTGATCACAGATGGAATCCAGGAAGCTCCACCGGAGAGTAAATATTACTCGCCGGACGGAAGCTTCAACCACGAGTTCCTGAAAAACACCAGGACCATTCAGAAAAAGGGCTGGAAAATACACGTCCTGGGCATCGGCACTTACCAGGCGGCCCAGGACCTGGCCCGGGAGCTGGCCGGGAAATACACGAAAACCTCCGAAACTCCCACCAAAGAAGAGATAATTGCCAGGACCAGGGATCTCCTGGCCAGTATCAACATGATCGAAGCGGCAAAAATGTCTCCGGTGGCGAAGAACGGGCGCGGGACCTTAACGATTGTCTTGCAGAGCAGCGGATATTCGGAAGAAAAAGTAATCGAGATCGGCGGAGTTGAGCTTACCCTGGATGAGCCGGGCCGGACGCCTCAAAACATACTGCCTGAAAAAATATCCGTATCAATCGAGCCGGATAAACCCACATCCGTCAGGCTTCCCGTGCGAATTTCAGGAGAGATGGAAAGCGGCGATCACTCCGGGGAGGTCGAGTTTATTTTCGCCGGAGAAGAGCGTTTTATCCCGGTTGTCACGGAAATACAGTTTCGGGTAAAATCAACTCTGGCGAGCTACTGGTACTTGATTCCGATCGGGGTTGCTCTCCTGGCCGGACTGATCCTGCTTCTGATTCTGCTGGTTACAAAAATCGGATTCAAGAGGGGTTTGAGATTTCGGCTGATTGTTGAGGACCAGGTCCTCAGCAAGAATGAGGAATTTCATACCCTGAAAGAGGGCAGGGCCCTGTTTTTGAACGAAGCTGATGATAAGGTAAGCATCGTAAAAACTAGAAACCCGAAGAGTGTGGCAAAATTATCGGTTTTTAAAGAAGCCCTGAGGATGGTAATTTTAAAATCGGACCGGTTTCCCAAGTTAGGGGAAGTGCCCGGAGATGTTCTAGATTTCAGCTTCCGCATCAGAACGGAGAGTGGGAAAAATATCACGGTGAGGCTCGGACGGATTACCTGAAGTATGGACAACTATTCTATCTACCTGGTTGAGAGTGGATTTCCCGGGACCCTACCCGGTGTGAATAAAGATTTTCCGGCGGCTTTCCTGCCCTTTTGGGGAGACTACTACTTTCTCGATTTCGCCATGGCAAATTTTAAAACCCTGGCTCCTGACCGGGTCTTTGTGGTAGCAAATAACCGCAGTCGCAGCTTTATCCCCTTTTTCACCTCCCGGTGGGCGGGAGAAGATCTTATTCTTCTGGATAAAGGACTGCCGCAGTTCTGCAGGCTCCTTGCAGACGATTCCTCACGTACTGTTGTCATATCCTCGCTCTCCCAGGTGTCCTACCTGGACCGGGACAGCCTGGTCCGATTGTGCAGGACCAATGCCGGGGAGCCGGTCAAGCTTTCGATAAACAAAATTCCTCTGGACATCTATATTGCCGGCCGCAGGCGTTTACTCGAAGCGCTCGATTCGTTTCAACCCCGGGCCACCTCGGATATCCTGTTTGAGCAATTGCTGTTCGCAGAGGTCCTTCATACTTCCTTTGTCAGCATTGAAGATCTTCCCGGTGTAATTCTCTTTCATAATAACTTGATGGAGCTGTATAAAGAGAATCTATGGCTGATCCATAATACAGGCAGCCTGCGTCATGCGGACATTCTGGCCAGGCTCAACGGCGCCAAAGTCTCGGCCAGAAAGACCGTAATCGAAGACTCAGGATTCAGCAGAGATTCTTTTATTGCCTCAGGGGCAAGAATCGATGGGTCTGTGGAGGATTCAATCATCTTCTCCGATGTGATTATCCGCAAGGGCGCAAGAGTCATTAACTCTATCGTAATGAATAATAACCGAATCGGGAGCGGTTCCCTTATTCAGGGGGCCATGATCTTTCCCGATCTCGAAGAGGCCGGCAGAGGTGTTGATAACATTGGCAAAAATGTGTCTATCGGTGCTAAGCGCTCTACTGCCCGGAATGAGCATTATCCGGAACATATCAGGGACGGCCTCACCGTGCTGGGGCTAAGTCCCGATATACCGGACGGTTATATTATTGAGCCCGGCTGTTTTGTCGGGCCCGGGGTATCGAACAGGCAGTTGAAGGAATTTAAGAGAGTGAGAAGGGGCTCGAGCGTCTATGCTGATAATCTTTAGAAATCTTGTTTTTTTGTTAACAGGTCGCATGTCGAGGATGCCCGAAGGGCGGCCCGCAGGTGTCTTCATCCCCGCAGGGGGGGAGTTATGAAAACAACAACATTTCAGTCCGTTGCGGCCGAAGGCCGCAACGGGGTATATAAACCAGTAATCGATTTTATCCATAAGAACGATAAAATCATTCTGACCACCCATGAAACCCCGGATGGAGACGCCCTGGGCAGCGAGTATGCATTGCTGCTCGCCTTAAGGAAAATCGGGAAAACAGTCAGGATATTCAATGCCGATCCGGCACCTGGAAAATTCAGCTTTGTTAACACCGCCAATGAAGTTATCTTACTCGAAAGGGAGGAACAAATACCGGTAGATATAGAAGAGTATGTTCTGGTTATCCTGGACGTGAATGATACGAATAACATCGGACAAATTTCCACTCTCATCCTGCCCAGGGTCAAGGAATATTTTATCATCGATCACCACGACAGCGAGCTGGATACCATGACCGGAAATTTCATCCAGAAAAGCGCCTCTTCCACCTCTGAAATCCTCTATAATATCTTCCAGGAGATGAATATTGAAATCGATTTTGAAATGGCACAGTCCCTCTTCATGGGGATTGTATTCGATACCGGATCTTTTATTTATCCCAAAACAACGGCACTTACCTTTGAAATTGCCCGCGATCTGGTGCGAAAAGGAGTCAATCCGAACCTGGTTTATTCTAAAGTTTACGAAAGCAATTCCATATCCTCATTAGTATTGATGTCAAAGGTCTTGAGCACCTTGGAGCTCAGATACAATCGGCAGGTTGCCATTCAGACCATGACCAGGGAAACGATCCTGGAAGCATCCGGAAAATACGAGGAGGCCGACCAGATAATCAATATTCCGTTAAGAAGCGGGGACGTCAAGGTTTCAATTTTCTTTAAAGAAAATATGGAAGGCATCAAGCGCTGTTCTTTGAGATCGAAAGGTGATATCAATGTGGCGGCCATTGCCCAAAGCTATGGAGGTGGGGGTCATAAAACCGCGGCCGGATTCAAATGCCGGGAGCCCTTTGAAATAATAAAAGAAGAAGTCCTGGAAAAATTAAAGATCTATTTCGAGCAGGTTTAAGAATGCCGGCAGCCATAAGAATCAAATCTATTGCGCCCCGCTGCTCCGGCGGGAAAAAAATAGCGCTTCTGGGACTTTTTATCCTGCTCCTGCCTCATTCAGGCTGCCAGGTCGAGCAGGATAATGACCGGATCGGCGAGAACGTCGTAAAAATCATTCCCAAACCGGCAGAAGGGGAAAATCCGATTACCCATGAATTCAGTGAGCCGGGAGAAAACATGATTGCCGTATCCTCGAACCCCAAAGTTCCCCTGGATCCGGGAGAAAAGCTTCTTCAGGTGCTCAATGTCAATCTGGACCTGGATATTACGGATGAGCAAATCTTGATACTCAAGAAAAAAGGAGAAGTAGAAGCGCCGATTACGATAGTCGTGGTAGATTTTGACTCGGTTCGCAACAGTTACTCGCGAACCTGGGAGAGCTCCACGGGGGCCACCAATATAAGGACTTTCACTGTCACCTTAAAAGACCTGGTGGGCGATCACAACCTGGAAATCGTCTGCCAGGGAACGAACATCGAGGGGGAGCTTACCCTGGATGTTTTTCGAAAGACCCCCTCCCCTACCGGGCTGGATCTTTATTTTACCGCCATCTGTCAGATCGTTTCCGACGGAAGCATTGAAATCCAGGAGATCGAACGCTCTGAGGGCTATCGAATGGGCCAGAAAAATGGCCCCAGCTTTCCTGTTTTTTCCTACACCCAGGACAGGGAATCGGAGAACCCCCTGGACCGTATCAAGCATTCTTACTACTGGCAATATCAACAGAACCGCTACGTGCTCACTTCCCAGGAAAAGCTGCCCGGCCGGGTGGTAGAAGAGAAGCAGCTTGAAGAGCTTTTTGCCAGCACCCAGGCCGATGCTTTTGAGAAATATCTGGCCGGGCCCTGGTACCTGTCCGGATCGCCGACAAACGATGAGATGTTGCTATTTCTACCCGAGGAGAAAAAGATCAGCATCTTTTCAACGGACGTACAGGAAATGTATGATTGGAATAGCTCTTTTCGCAGCTTTTCCAATCGTCTCACCATTTTCGCCTTTAATGAAGCGATCCAAGTGGTAAGGAAAAAAATTCAGATCGAGGTCATCTCGTTAAACACGATTGAGGTCTCCATCCGGGGAGATGAACAGTGGGATATCTCCTTCGGCCGTTATATAAAAATATCGGAAGCGATGCAGAGAGATCTGCTTAAAGAAAAGAAGTCCCTGGCCCATCAGACAAAAATCAACCTATCCGGACTTTACCGCAGTGATGACGTTATCGAAATCATTTTTGAAAAACCGTATTTTACCTGGATTGAAACTGATAAGCAATTTTCGGGGAGATTTACAATATTCAGGCTCAATCGGGACATACTCTATTTAAAAGGACTGGACGAAACCGGTCTATCCACCGGTGATAAGACTTTTATTATCGAATATTCAGAAAAAGAGGAAGACAATTATCTGTACAGGAGCCTGGTGCTATTACCCGGAAAATTGGGAGTAAGAGGCGTGGAGCCGATTTCTGATGAAAAGATTATTTTTGAACAAATTAAAATTCTGGAAGAAAATTGATTTTACCTGACCCCCCCGGCCTTTATAAATGCGCCAGGACCCGGCGGCCGTAACTATTCAGAGCTTATCGGGAAAGAGGAGAATCCCCTCGAAGCCCGCCTCTTTTAAGAGGATCAGCACTGTTTGCGCCTGCTCATAAGATTTTCCTGGGTCTATGACGACCCGGTAGAATTTCTTTTCTTGAAACGATGCTTCTGTTATCGAGGCGTTAAAGCCTATTCCCTTTAAATCCAGAACCATATACTCCGCATTTTCTAAAACCCGGTAAGAGCCGGTCTGGACGAGCACTTTTTCCTCTGCTCCCTCACTGGCTGCCGGCTCTCCGACGGCCTGCTCACTGCCGGTCCTTTGCCCGCCGCCTGCCGCCGGCTTAAGGGGGCTGGTCAGCTCTCGGGAAAGCGGAGATAAAATTCGCGGAGGGGAAGGAGCATAAGATATCCTCGAGTCCTCATCGTTTTCCCACGCACCCAGGGCCAGGCTGTATTCGGGAGATTGGGGAAACCTTGCCTTCAGGTTTTCCAGGATTTGTTCCGCCTCTGACTTTTCCTCCCGGGCTAGTAAAAACTCGAAATAACTCAGGAGCGCAGCGGGCAGAGGACCGCCGCCGGGAAAGCTCTGCAGAAGGCCCAGATAAACAACTTCGGCTTCCCCCATCCGACTCGTGGCTTCATATATTTGAGCGAGAAGCAGACGAGCCCTGGCCTGCAGTTCCGGCTCAAGACCGGGAGCGCTTTTGAGGACTCCTATTAATTTTTCCTCAGCTTTTTCGAAAAGCCCCTGTTCAAACATCAATAGAGAGATATTGAGCTGCAACTCCTGAGAGTCGGAGCCGGACGCACTTTGATACAGTGCGGCGGCATCACTTATCCTGCCGGCTATTTCCAAAAGCCCGGCCTGATGCTTTATCAATTTGTTATGTTCTTCCGGGTTTACTACGAAGGGGCTGTAGATCTGTAGCAGACCCAGGGCATCCCGGATATTTTCCTGGACGCTCAGGACGTGCAGCAGCACTTTATAAAAGTCAGATGATTCTTGATTTTGATCAAGCCAGGCCTGATATTTTGAGGTTGCCTGGGCCGGGCTGCCCCTTTTCTCAAGCTCCTCGGCTTCTTCAAGGAGCTTGGGCCCGGGCAGGCTCATATTCGCCAGTTCCTCTCCAGGCCGGTCATTGCCGATATAATTTTCCTTGTTTTCATCCGCCTGTAGTGAGGCGCCGGACAAAAAAGGCAGGAGAAATATTACTGCGGTAAGTGTTGCTTTACATTTAAGGCTCAATATGTTCATTAGCTTCCGTCATCTTTACGGCCTCTTGAGGCTCAATAGGCTTTTTCGCTTTCCTCAGCTTCTTGAGCTCTCTGGCTTCTTCCTTTTTTTTCCTTTTCTTCCGGGCGGAAGGGCCGAAGGTAAAGGGAACCATCACCACCGCCCCGGCCAGGAATGCGATCAGGAGGCTTAAAAACACGGGAACGTCCTTAAAACTATAAAATCCCACCGAGATATCGGTGCGGTTGCTGAGATTCAAACTGGCAAACGCGGCCACAAGTACCAGAATGGTGATAAAGCCGATCATTTTCCAGGGCATCATTATTCAGTCTCCTTTCCTATGAATGTGTTCCCGTTCAGGGATACAAGTTCCACCCGGGTGAACTGTCCGATTTTCTCCTTCGGCCCCGGAAAGACCACCATCTCATCGCTTTCAGAGCGGGCCAATAATTCCCTCCTGCTTTTTCTGGAAACCCCTTCTACCAAGACTTTTCTACGGACGCCGATTTTTGCTCTTTTGCGTTTTCCGGAAATAGAGCGCTGCGTTTCAATAACCTGCCGGAGCCTTTTTTGCTTTTCGGAATCAGGCACCGAGTCCTCGAGCCGAAAAGCCGGGGTGCCTTCCCGGGGGTTATAGCGATAGGTAAAGGCGCCGTCAAATTCCACTTCTTCCATTAGCTCCAGTGTAAGCCGAAAATCTTTTTCCGTTTCTCCCGGAAATCCTATTAGAATATCGGTCGTAATCGATACATCGCTGACGCTCTTTTTAATGTTTTTAATCAGCTCCAGGTACTGCTCCCGGGTATAACCCCGCCCCATCAACTCTAAAATCCGGTTGGAGCCGTGTTGGACCGGCAGATGAATATGGCGGCAGACAGCCCTGTCCTCGGCAATCACCCGGATCAAATCTTCGGAGAAATCCTTGGGATGCGAGGTGAGAAAACGGACCCATTCAATGTGCCTAATGCCCGCCGTGATCCGCTCAAGAAGGCCCTGAAAGGTCAAGGCCCCTTTCCCACCGTTTTCCAGGTAGAAGTAGGAGTTGACATTCTGTCCGAGCAGGGTAATTTCCTTTACCCCTTTTGATTCAAGGCTGATAAGCTCGTTCAGGATGCTTTCCGGGCGGCGCGAGACTTCCCGGCCGCGGACATAGGGTACGATGCAGTAGGTGCAGAAGTTATTGCAGCCGTGCATGATCGGAAGGTAGGCCTGAAAGCCGCCATTGTAGTGCAATTCGGAAAAATGGTACTCTCCGGTGCCGGAACGATATGCCCTGGTGCCGGGTCTATTTTGCTCCGGCTGTTTCTCCCGCAGGACACCGTCTTCGATAATTTGCTGCGTCATGGCGGCTTTTCCCGCCTCTAGTTCGACCCGGTTCTCCCGGTCGAAGCATTCCTCAATGGCATCGCAGAGAAGGTGCTTTTGGAAATTACCCACCAGCAGATCGATATGAGGAGCTTCCTCAAGGATACCCTCTTTTAAGCGCTCGCTCATGCAGCCCATCAGGACCAGCTTAAACGGCTTTTCTTGTTTCCTGGATTTATAGAACCCCAGTCTGCCCCAGATCCGGTCTTCCGCTGTTTTGCGAACAGAGCAGGTATTTATAATCACCAGGTCGGCATCCGCGGCTCCTTCGGCGCAGTCCCAGTTTCTTTCAAGCAGCCGGCGCTCCAGAGATTCGGATTCCGCCTTGTTCATTTGACAGCCGTAGGTCTCGATCCAATATCTCTTCATCAATGACGATATCTTATCACACTATCCCCTAAAGAGACTACCGGAGAGGAGATGTGCTTTAACTACATGCGCTTGCGCAGATTTTTAAAGAATTTGAAGAGAGAGTAAGCGCCCGCCCCGATGAGTCCGAAACCGGCCAGGCCCATGAGCCAGCCGGCGATCATTCCTACAAAAGGCAAAGAGGCGATGCCGGTCGCCGCCCCGGCGCCAGCAGTAATCATCCCGGCATTTCTGTCTTCCTTAGAAGTGGCAATGACCAGACCGGCCAAAGTCACAATACCTCCCACAATCAGTCCCGGTATCGAAATGCCTCCCCCCGGCGAGGCAATTCCCCTCAGGATAAACAAGCCGATGCCGCCGCCGATACCGGCCGCTCCTTTCAGGCCCTGCTTGACAAGCTCATTTCTCGGTATAAGATCTCCCATCTCTGACTCCTTTGCCAGTGCAGTACGGACTTTGGAGGCAATGTACTAAAATGTTGGCGAAAAAACAAGTTTAGAAAGCTTATAAGCTTATTAAGTTGCTGCGGTTAAAGCCGCAATGGGTTCGTGTATCGGGAAGGTCGAAGATGCCCGCTGGGTAGGGGTAGGAGTATTTTACAGCGGAACAGTATGTTGGGAGAGAAGACAGTCAGCCAGCACCAGATTGACCATATGCTCAAGCACAGGCACCGCTCTTATGACAATACAGGGATCGTGCCTGCCGCCTATGGAGACAGACACAGGCTCGCCGTCCCTGTTGACGCTTTTCTGGGGCTTACTGATGGAAGGAGTCGGCTTGATAACGGCACGGACGATAATAGGCAGTCCGGTGCTGATTCCGCCCAAAATACCGCCTGCTTTGTTGGAAGCGGGGTGTATCTCGCTGCTTTCCGTATCTACTTCGAAGGGATCGTTTGCCTCACTCCCTTTAAGGGCTGCGAAGCCGAAGCCTGCTCCGAACTCCAGGCCCTTGACGGCCCCTACCGAACAGACGGCCCAGGCTATCAGGGCATCCAGCTTACCGAAGACAGGATCGCCCAGCCCGGGCGGAACTCCGTAGGCCCTGAGCTCAACGATTCCACCCACCGAATCTCCTTGCGCTGCGGCCGCTCTGATCTCTTTTTCCATGGCTGCCGCCGTCTCAGGATGAGGGCACCTGGTTTGGGCACCGTATATTTTCTCACGAAAAGACCGGGCTTCCTGAAAAGATAGTGATTTATGAGGCAAGGACCCGCCGGGCAGTGCCGGATCTAATGCAGCATCTAAGGCCGCCTTTCCTATTCGGCGCGCAAAGGCGAGCACACAAATTCCATGCCGGCTCAAGAGCTTAGACGCCACGGCACCGGCTGCTACCCGGGCCGCAGTTTCCCGCCCGGAAGCCCTGCCCCCGCCCCGGTAATCATAATGCCCGTATTTCGCCTGATAGGTAAAATCCGCATGCCCGGGCCTGAACAGATTTTTCAATTTTTCATAGTCTTCGGAGCGAACATTCCGATTTTTAATGAGCAGACTGATCGGCGCCCCGGTGGTTTTTCCCTGAAAGATCCCGGAAAGAATTTCAACCTTATCCTGTTCCCGCCTGGGTGAAGTAAGCTCACCCTGCCCCGGCTTTCGGAGATCGAGCTCCCTTTGAATGTCAGGCTCGGCCAATTCCATTCCGGATGGACAGCCGTCGATCACCACCCCAATGGCCTGGCCGTGGGACTCGCCCCAGGTGGATACTCTGAAAAACCGACCAAAACTGTTCATAAGATAAAATAGATAGTATCCCATTGCGGCCTTCGACCGCAATGGACTCCGTACTACCCCCCTGCGGG
>CAZERV010000047.1:0-22838 GCA_964514815.1 uncultured Spirochaetaceae bacterium
TTTTGCGCGTTCAGCGCAAAATATTCAAAGGAATAGCATAACCACCGGGTAGTTCTCCAAGGTAGCGAATCCTCTGTGCCGGCCATCTCACTTCTAAGCGGAAAAAAGTATTCACAACGGCAAACATGTTTCAACTGATTGGATTCGATCACAACCGCTATGAAATTTTGGCCGGCGGATCAGCATGGCAGGATCTACTAAGACGTTTACATCCGAAAGAGTTGCCAATCTTCACGCATAATATTTTTGGTAGTTTTTAATTTGCCAGATTGATGTTTCTATCATGCACAGTGGTGAATTTTTAATCGGTTTGAAACCCAATTTTGACCAGTAAGATTTTAGCTTTTTTATTCCGGTTTCCTTGTCGATAAAAAGGAGTTCGGTGCCAATTTTTTCACGAAATTCATCTATGTTTTCCGTCGAATGGTGTTGCAGTGGTAACGTTTCAATCAGTATAAGTCCGCATGACATTCCGAAAGTTTTCATGACATTCATGATTGCCTTAAGACCATATTCGTTTCTACGGAATTTGGGATAAATTATTAAATCATCTATCATCAGAATATCTTCATATATAGGAGGCTCTTTAAAGAGGTCTTCCCTGAAATCATTTGTGCGCCTGTCAAAGATAACCTGGTAATAATGGGCAAAATCTTCGCTATAATCATCAAATATATAGTAAATATCCTCATTGTTTTCTCTGGCAAGGTTAATGTTAATTAAATAGCCTCTAATCTCCCCGATTTCCAGGTCCTCAAAATCTTCAGTACTTTCGTCAGGGATAATAATCTTCCCATGGTAATAAGATATATAGTCATTGGGGTCATAATCTTCCAGGTTTTCTGAGTATACCTCATACCTAATTTTTATCATTATGCCTCTTATATCTCGAGTTTTATTACCAGTCTTAAGTATATTATACCGGCTTGAGACAAATTGATAAAGCTGCCATAAATAAACGGCTATTCTTTATAAAAGTCCTTGAGTTTTCTTTCCTTCTGGAGCAGTTCTTCAAAACCCTCATGCGCACCTATCGCAAGAATAATGGTTTTCAAGCTATGGAGAGAGCACTGAAGGCAATGCTCAAAAATACCCCTTTGGTCATGAATCTAATAAACAAGAATTTCATGGATATCCTTCTCAGTGACAAGCGGGAACTTGCCCGGCGGTTCACCGACGTCGATGCAGAAGTCGTCCGTCAACAAATGAACAGATCAACCGGGAACGAGTAACCAGTCAGTGCCCCAACGTTTCCCGAATCCCTGTCAGCATATGTTTCAGAAACCCAGTTTTTCTTCTGACCTATGCCACTCATCCGCGCTTGCCACTGTAAATCGATCAGAGTACAAGTCAATTCTAATAAACTTTGTTTTTCCTCTTCGTTGATTTTTCTCTGACAGTTCCCTTGGCGGCGGCTCTAGAGTCCCCAGTCAGCTATTCGGTTTTTCCGGATCAAAATCCGGTCCATAAAGGGAGTGAGGGAAAGCAGGAGTGTAATTCCGGAAAGTAAATAAGATTCTAACCAACATGGGCCAGGACGCTAATGGAGAATTACTGGGTTGGACATTATCCGCTTCGCATAAACATTAGAATGTGTTAATATTAGATCGCCATGGACAATTTGTGGAATAAAGATGTCGAAAAAGACTTCTTTGTTAAATCTTTAGAATTCGCAACACCAGAACAGCTATTCTATGTAACTGAGGATGGCAGGTATCTGGCATATTGGCCAAAGAACTATGAAGGTCGTAAAACGACTTTACAGAGCAGAAATTCCTTATTAGAGTTTCTGGCCCTCAAGCATCTCGGATTCCCATCATAGTGTTAGGGAATACACCTATCACTGACAGCTATTATTCGAAAGTGGACCATTTGAAAAGTACCGGCATAATTCAAGGTTTTTGGTCAATAAACCCTGAACCATTGGAAAAAAATGATGAAAATATAAAAGCAACAGATCGAAAAGGGTACGTTAAACTTGATAGTGGATCTGCGTTAAAAAAAATGCTAAATGATTGTATTTCAGGTGATCTTAATTTCTTTTCAAGCATGAAAAGTAAAAAAGAACTCGGAAGTATAATTGAAATGGAGGACAGAAAGGCAACATATGAAGAGAAAGCGGAAGAGTTCCTTAGGCTTCTCGGGGGGTAATTATGTCTCAAACTAATTATCAAAGGCGTGGTACCAAAACTAGTTCGTTCGGTACTCCAGGAAGAATCAACCATGATTCTTCTGAATTCTACGATAGTAAATTATATAAAAGCCAGAAGGTACCAAACAAGGTTGAATACAAAGAACAAGGCATACCCCCTGACAGAATAGATAATATCTATTGTAAGTCCAGTGAAAATATGGACGAGATACCTGATTACAGTGTACATCTCATGATTACTTCACCACCATATAATGTTAAGAAAGAATATGATGATGATTTATCATTAGATGAATATAGAAATTTGCTGAAAAATGTATTCAGGGAAACGTATAAGAAGCTTGTTACGGGTGGGAGGGTTTGTGTAAATGTAACAAATTTGGGAAGGAAGCCTTACATTCCTTTACACAGCTATATCATCGAAGATATGCTCGAAATTGGTTATTTGATGCGAGGGGAAATTATTTGGAATAAAGCTTCAAGTGCAAGTCCATCAACAGCGTGGGGGAGCTGGTTATCCGCTGCTAATCCAGTACTACGGGATATTCATGAATATATTCTTATCTTCTCAAAGGAATCATTTTCTAGGATGAAAGGGGAGAAAAAAAATACAATAAAGAAAGAAGATTTTTTAGAATGGACAAAGAGTGTCTGGACCTTCCCAGCTGTCTCAGCGAAAAGTATTGGCCATCCAGCTCCATTTCCCGAAGAATTACCACACAGATTAATTCAATTGTATTCATTTAAAGGGGATATCATTCTTGATCCATTTTGTGGTAGCGGTACGACTTGTCTGGCAGCTTCAAAAGACGAAAGGCACTATGTTGGATATGATATTAATCAAGAATATGTTGATTTAGCCCACAATCGAGTAAATTCTTTTGCTATACAATTAACACTTCTTTGATATAAAAACGAATCAGCTAATTTTAATCCATTCTTTCATACTCTTTTCTAGGTTTTCCTTATTTGTAAAAGGCAACAATGAGATATTCTTCCTGTAGATCACATCTATTTGCGGGATACTCTTCATTGCGGGAATTGCATAGGAGTACCCTTCGGCATTGGCCGGCTCAGTGAGTACGCAGCCGTCGGGGAAGAGCAAGGTAGGAACGGGATATTCTCCGCCGTTTGAGATTTTCGACATATGCAGGGCATAGAGGTTCCCATCAGTATCGATCCATGCCCAGGAATTTGATGCTCCCCGAGAAGCTTTTTAACTCGCTTGCAGTCGGGACACCAGGTTACACCGTAAACCGTAATCCCGCCTGCCATGATCTACTCTTTGATCTCGACACCATTCCAAAAGGCTACGTGGTCCTTGATTTGCTCGGCAGCCTTTTTAGGGTCCGGGTAATACCAGGCAGCATTCTCGTTGACCTTGCCGTTCACCTCGATGTGGTAGTAACTGGCCGTTCCTTTCCAGGGGCATATGCTATGGTGACCGGATTCTTTGAAGTACTCCTTTTTGATCGTGTCCGATGGAAAGTAGTGGTTGCCTTCAACGATCTCGGTATGATTGCTTTCTGCAAGAACCGCTCCGTTCCAAATCGCTTTAGCCACAATCATCCTCCTCCAGGATCACGAGCCGAAGACCGGCTCGTTAAAGTTCTCTCCCTAAATCTAACTATTATTGTTATATAAGACAAATACTATATTGAAAATTTAACCGTTCGGCTCAAGGCCTCCTTTATACTTTTGTATTCGGTACACTCTTCTAAAAAATAGTACACCTGTTGCAGGTATACCTTGTCAAGGTATTATTCCCGCTGGGTGTGGGTTTGCGGAAAAGCGTCAGAGTCATCGTGAATTAAGTCAACAACTTGACAATTCTCACCAGATGTACTATTTTAAGTACGTACCAATTAATGTACATATTGGAGGTAAAATGAAAACCATAACTGCTAGCCGTGCACGTTCCGAACTCTTTAATTTACTTAAAAACACAGTTAAAGGGCATCGACAAGTGAGAATTACATCAAAAGAGGGCAACGTTGTACTTATGTCAGAAGAGGATTATGAGAATCTAATTGAAACCCTTGAACTTTTATCTATTCCCGATTTTAAGAAAATTTTGCATGTAGCAGATCGTGAAATTGAAAAAGGTGAAACATACTCAATGGATGAAGTGTTTGATTAATTATGCAGGAATACGAAATAAGGATAACAAAGCAAACGGTTAAAGAAATCCGTAAATTATCTCCTAAAATGATTAAAAAATTAAAGTCCATACTTACAGACGTTCTTTCAAAAACTCCATATGAAGGGAAAAAGTTAGTTGGATATCTAAAAGGAAATTATTCTATACGGTTAAATATATACGATCGTATAGTATATTCAATTGATGAAGAGAATAAAATTGTGTTTGTAAAGCGTGCTAAAACCCATTATGGGGAATAGTATTCTTGTTTGCAGATATCACCCCCTATCAAACTCGAACAGAAGATCATCTTAATTTCGCCTTGGTTAGATACGAATAGAAAGTTGCTGAATGTTACGTTCGCCGATATGTGATTTTGCCGAAGAGCACATTTTCAGCCCTCAAAAAATTGGCCATTATGCACTTCTGGCGGTTGATAAAATCACTCTCTTGCAATCTCTCCCGATGTTATCATACATCTAATTTTCTCGCATACTGCCGGAATATCATTACAATAGAAGGCAGGTTAAATAACAAATCGGGAGGTAAGGTATGCTCACACCTGAATTAATCGCAGAGATCATCGCTCTGGCTGCCATCGTAGTTCCCATCACCCAGGCACTAAAAAAGTGGCTCCGAGCTGAAGAATATGCAGCTATTATCATCTCCGCTGTTGTGGCGCTTGCTTCGCTTTTTGCGCCCGGTCACTCTTTCTTGCCTAAACCGGTTTACTTTATCCATATCGGTCGCACGGCACGTCCTGTGCCGTGCTTGATTTCTTCCGCCGCCACACCATGGCCATGGACGGCCATGGTGTGCTGGCGGTAATGGGGGGGGCGAAAAATGTGTCCTCACTGCAGGCTTTAGGCGCAAGCGGCATACTTGAAAGACAGTACATCTAACAGGGCTTTGTTCTGAAAGCACATCGCCTCACTGGAGAACTTAAAATCTGCGAAGCGCTGCTTTGGGTGATAAGCCCTACGGCGGAATGCGCAGCCTACAAAGACCCGATCCGTATAGGCAGACTCAGATAGTGATTTGCGAAACGAGCGATCCACTCCATTTGCACAGCCAACCCAGAAGGAAAATCCATCACCTGCAAGCCCCTGGATCAGAGCCTTACAGATAGATTGCGGCACCTCCTGGTGTCGGGCGCCTGCAAACAGGACGCCCAGCTCCTGAACGGAAAACCGAAACCTCGAACACCCGTGCTTAATCGGTACGCTGAAACTCACCATAGCTCACCTCCAATAAATATTTTCAAGCGCCCCAAATCGCAATATTGGTTTTGAAAGTCAAGCTTTAAATCCCCACACAGGGGGTCATTTTTCTGATTTGTTTTTATGAACTTCTTCAGCGTTCTAATGATTCATGCTGAGATTTAAGATTATTAAAATAGATGAGATAGCTTTTAACGTTTAGTGTTGAAATCTAAAAGGATAAAATTGCTGGTTTATTTTGAAAAATGATTGATGGTTTGAAGGATTTGATCTAATATACACATAAAAATCATCTGCATATAATAGATTATTCGGCAAAGGTTTAATTCCATGGGTAAGAAAAAGAAAAAAAATATAATAGCAAAAAGAAGAGCTCAGTCAAAAGATAGAAAACAGAAAAAAAGGAAATCCGGGATTCAAAGGTCAAAATCGAATGTTCAATTTATTGATAGACCTGCTATATCTGAAATAGAAGCACCTGTTGGTTTTCGGACAGTTTCTATGACTCAGGGAATGATCGAATATGCAAAACCGATTATGGATTTTGTTGAAAAAGGCATTGTAAAGGACTCAAACGATGCACTTCAGCTTTCAATTCCGCTTTGGAATTATAGTATTACAGAAAAGAATCGTAATCTTGAGATAAGTAAAAGAGATATAATCAAACAAATTGGAAAAACCTTAAAAATGAATTATGAAGAATCTACTAAATTCTTTGATATGATGATTCAAAGAAAAGAATATTTATTCCCAGATGAGATTCAACCCGACATTCTAATGACTATGTTTATAAGAAAAGAAGAACATCATCTCATCCCCGAGTTTAATTATGATTCATTAAACATGTCAGCAGAGCCTTATTTGCCGGATGAGGAAGATAAAAAACTTATTCAATTGATAGATCAAATTGATGATTATATTGCAGAAGGCGTGGAATATAAAGAATGGGAAGATCATTATTTTTCAATGGAAGAAAAATGCAAGAAGAGATTTGAAAAATGGCTTAATATTAAAGGAGTAAGGCAATACAGTGAAAATTTTCCATTCCATATTAAAGTTTACTTAAGTTTTATATACCGCTATATGCATAGCGATAATATTAATCTAAAGACAGTTTTTTCCGTCTATATTGAAGAGTTTTTTGTAGATCATTTATTGAGAAAAGTTATAGTGGAACCTTATGAATATATTGAATGGCCACCAGCACTGAAATTATTCTACAATTTTTTGTCTGAAATAGGTTATATTAAAAATCCAGAAAAAATTATAAAGTTATTAGATGGAATTGAACCACATTTTATAGAAATTCTAAGGAAGAGATATTCTTAAATTGACTTCTTGAGTTTGAGATATTTTAATTTTAAAAAACTTCAAAGGAATAGCATAACAAGCGTTCACAGCAGAAGTAAAGATTCTGTGAGAAATGGTAGTGTTATTAAATGGATTCACCCGTGTTTTCCGGCCGCAACCCTTTATTTATCCTGGTAGGGCTTAATGACCTCGATGAGCTCGGGAAGGTCCATGCCGATCTTCTTCAAATGCTCGATGGTCGGCACGCCGTTCATGTTCCAGCCCCTTCTTTCATAGACGGCATCCAACAATTTTTCGTACTGCTCTTCCCTGTATTTTCTCAGAATCGCCATTTTTTCTTCCGTGGTTTTTCCGACCGGATCGACTCCGATGGTCTCCTTTAACTGTTTATCGTATCTCTCTTCCGCCCGTGATTCGTATTCCTCGCGGGTAACCGGACCCGCCGCCCGGTAGGGCTGGGCATCGTGCTCCCTCGTGCCGAATCCCTTCCTTAAATTGAAAATCCGCTGGAAATTATATACTCTTTCCGACTGCCTGATCAATTCTTCCTTATCGATATTGCTCCCGGTTACTGCATTGTAAATGTCCACATAGTTATTCACATGCTCGGGTATTTTGGCCGGCTCATCGGTTTCGGCATTGTCTCCCGGCTCCACATCGTTCCAGGGCAGCTTGCACAGCCCCATCAGTCCGAACCAGGTCCTGAACATGGGAAAATAATGGAGAGCCTCCGCCTTGTCTTCGAAGCTGGGGATCTGGTTGTTGATCATGTCCATGAATATCAGCCAGGCTTCATCGTGTTGAGGCCCCTTGTTGGTCATGGCATAACCGCCCTGCTGGGCCAGGGATTCCTTGCTGATATACTGCGAATATTCCAGGCCCTTGTTCTCCATACCGATATCCCGGAGAAACTGCGGGTCGGCCCCATACTTTTCCGCAAAGAGCCTCTTCAGCTTGCGAACTCCCAGGCCGGCAATCGCCCCGAAACCTTCTCCCCGGGCCATCCGGTGAAGCATTTCGATTGCATCTGAAGCGGCGCCGAAATTAAGTTCCAGGCCGTCGGTTATCTCTTTATTCAGGATGCCGTTCTCATAGCATTCCATTATGAAAGCCGTGACTGTGCCGAAAGAAATGGTGTCGATGCCGTAGGTATCGCAGTAGAAGTTAAGCTCAAGGATGTCGTCAGGCCTAAAAATGCCGCAGTTCGGTCCCAACCCGGCCGCAGATTCGTATTCCGGCCCATCGACAAGCACTCGCTCGCCTTTGTAAGGCCCGGTTCTTACCTCGTAATTTTCCACGGTTTTCGAGCAGGACATGCTGCAGCCCAACCAGCAGGCGTCGGAGGGACGCTGGGTATAGATTTTTTCCCAGACAGTAGAAGCGACTTTAGCCGCATCCGGGTGCCGGCCGAACTTGAAGTTTTGGATGGGCAAAAGATCGCAGTCATTCATGACTTCGATTAAGTGGGCCGTGCCCACCGCTCTCATTCTGTTTTGAAGCTCATCCAGGACCTTTATTTCCTCGGTAAATCTGCTTCCCTTCTCTTTTATGGCCTGCATATCGGCCACGTGATTCATGTCCCCTTTGACGCCGCCGCACCTGGCCACCAGGGCTTTAATTTTTTTGTCTCGGAAAACCGTGCCGATTCCTCCCCGGCCGGCCTGTTTGAACCTGATCTCTTTTCTCTGCACATCGTAAAAACTGAAATTAAGCATCCCGATCAGGCTATGCTCAGCGGCAACTCCGGTGGACACCATGGCTATATTCCTCCGGTCCCGGTCATTATCCGCATAAATCTCCGTCAGTTGTCCGGCCAGCACGTGGCTGTTAACGGCTTCTTCGGGCGCTTCTTCGATCCTTACCGTGCCTTTCGTTCCGTCTATAACGACAATAACGTCTCGATCGGCTTTCCCCTGGATTTCAAGCGCATCGAAACCGCAAATTTTTAGATAGGGACCGAAATAACCGCCGACATTGCAGTCCATCACCGATTCCGTGGTCGGAGAGATAGAGACAACCAGCGATTTTCCGGCGCCGGAATATTGAGTGATACCGGCGATCGGGCCCGGGGAAATGACTATCTCATTTTCCGGGTCATTCCACTTTGTCTCCGGTTTCGTGCCGTCCCATAACAACCTCAGGCCGTACCCTTTCCCGCCAATGAACTTCGATTTCATCTTGGGAGGCACGGATTTCTCCTTTATGGTCTGGTCGGAAAGATTTATGTATAGAGTTCTATCGGTATAGCCGCAAAAAAGCTCTTTAGATTCATATCGATATTCGTTTAAAAGCTTGTGTTTCTCTTTCATTTGCTACACATTCATCAATTTCCCCTTTTAAGAAAAACTAATAGGAGCCTCGGAAAATAGGGCTTTTATCTTTTCAAAACCCAGGTGAAGCGCCCGGATATTCATCCGGCGGTATTTTTCATTGAATCTTTTTTCCATAACCTTTTCTACGGACTCTATATTTATCAGCTCAATCAAACCCACCAGGGAGCCCAGCACGCAGCTATTGAAAACCAGGGAAGTCCCAAGGCGTTCAACTACAGTAAGATAAGCATCCAGCTCTACCTGGCGCGCATCCACGGCATGCCTTTTTTTTACGTAGTGGGTGTCGATGACGATTGCTCCGCCGGGCCTGACGATCCGGGCGTGTTTATCGTAGGCCTCCTGGCTCAGGCAGACCAGAACATTCGGCTTGATAACCTTGGGAAACATTATTTCCTCTGAGGAAACAACGACATCGGAGCGCGCCGCCCCGCCCCGCGCTTCCGGCCCGAAGCTCTGGGTCTGAACGGCATTCAGACCTTCATATTGGACCGCGGCTTCCGCTAAAATAATGGCGGCGGTTACGACTCCCTGGCCGCCTGTTCCTGAAAAAACAAAGCGACAGATCACTGCTTCCCCGCCTTAGAGAGCATTTCCCGGTACTGCTCGCAGTATTCCGGGCGCTCTTCCTTTAAAAATACCCCGATTTCTATGCCGTCGCCGGCACTCTTTTGCCCGCCCGCATCCTTTCCCTCGCGGGAATCGATCTTTACCGCGTGCTCCTTAAAATAGCTCATCATATCGACGGCGCTTCCTAGCCGGTTCTTTCTTCCATAATACGTGGGGCACTGGGAAAGGACTTCAACTACGGAAAAACCCTTGTGCTGAATCGCTTCTTTTAAAATCTTGATCATATGATGCACGTGGTAGGCCGTGGTGCGGGCTACGTAGGTAGCGCCCGCCGAGATGGACAGGCTCACGATATCGAAGGTCTGATCTATAACCCCATACGGGGCCGTGGTTGCATATTTCCCACAGGCGGTAGAGGGTGAGTATTGTCCCCCGGTCATGCCATAGGTGTGATTATTCATGATAATGGCCGTCATATCGATGTTTCTCCTGGCGGCATGAATAAAGTGGTTTCCCCCAATGGCCAGCGCATCGCCGTCGCCCATGGGAACCAATATCGTCAGCTCCGGTCTGCCCATCTTAACGCCCGTGGCGAAAGCCAGGGCCCTGCCGTGCAGGGTATGCAGGGAATGGAAGTCCACATAACCTTCCAGCCTTGATGAGCAGCCGATTCCTGAAACCATGACAATATTATTTTTTTTCAGTCCCAGCTTTTCAATGGCCCTGATCAGGCAGTTCAGGACAATCCCGTGGCCGCAGCCCGGGCACCAGATATGGGGCATGAATCGTGTTCTCAGGTAATCGGTCACCGGCATTTTCAGATCCCCTTGCCCTGGATTAAATTAAGGACGTTCTTAACATCCGTCGGGGTAATCAGATTTCCATCCACCCGGTTGGAGAGAAATACCCGGTCAGGCTTTTCTACGGCGGCTTTGACCTCTTTAGCGACCTGGCCCATGTTCATCTCAACGACGACCAGGTATTTGGCGTTTTTGCATTTTTCCCGGATAACTTCATCGGGAAACGGCCAGATGGTCAAAAGCTCTATCATCCCGATGCGGCTGCCCTTTGTTCGACCGCTGCGCATGATATGAAGGGCCGATCTGGCCGAGGCGCCATAAGAGATCAAGATTGTTTCCGCATCCTCCAGGTTGAATTCTTTGATCCTGGCTATTTCCGATTTCCGGTTTTCTATCTTTTCGACCAGGTGATGAAGAAGATCATTGGCGACCGAAGGATTATTCGAGGGGAATCCCCACATGTCATGGACCAGGCCCGTTACATTGTAGCGGTGGACGCCACCGAAATCGGACATGGGCAGCCGGCCGTCTTCCCGCGGGTAGTAGGGGTGATAGTCCATGTCCTTGGGAACAGAAGTGATCAGCCGGTTCACAATTTCCAGCCCCCCTTCCTCCGGCATGGCGAAGCTTTCCCTCATATGAGCGGTGATTTCATCGAGAAGGATAATGACAGGGGTCCTGTAGGTCTCTGCCATATTAAAGGCGTCTACGGTCATGGCGAATATGTCCTGGTGGTTGGATGCGGTGAGGGTGATGATGGCATGGTCTCCGTGGGTCCCCCAGCGGCACTGCATCACATCTCCCTGGCTTACTCTGGTAGGAAGCCCGGTAGATGGTCCTCCCCTCTGGGCATTTACAATAACACAGGGGATTTCGGCCATGACGGCAAACCCGATGGCTTCCTGCATCAGGGAAAAACCGGGACCGCTGGTGGCGGTCATCACTTTAAGCCCGGTCAGAGAGGCCCCGATAATTGCGCAGAGGGAAGAAATCTCATCCTCCATCTGGATAAACTTGCCGCCCCTTTCAGGCAAAAGGACGGCCAGCCTCTCTGCTATTTCCGTTGAAGGAGTTATCGGGTAGCCGGCAAAAAAATCGAGTCCCGCATAGATGGCCGCATCTGCGCAGACCTCGTTTCCCTGGAGGAATCTTATATTCTTATTTATAGCCTCAGTCATTTCTAATCATAATAGCAAAATCGGGACAGCGAATTACGCCCGGTAAAAGCCTCTTTATCTCTTCCACCAGGCTCTTACTTTATAAGCCGCCCGATCGTATGTCAAGATTTTATCTTTCCAGCGGCTTGACGGAAGCCATTTATTGCGATTAAATTACTACCTGCGCCATCTCGCTAGAATCCGGGGTGCTCCATTCCCGGGTCTACGATGTTACCCGGCGGTTGATTAGAATGGGGGTGGCGCTCCTGGCTAAAAAGAACCCGGACAGTTTTTCTCCTCTGGCTCCGGAGGACCTGATCCTGAAGCTTAAGAAGGACCACGACCGGCATATCGATGAGCTTAAAGTACGCCTGGAGAGAATCTCTTTCGTTTCCGATAACCGGGGAGTGGAGAAAGAAATATGGCCGTTGAACCGCTGCTGCTGGAATTCTTATTGAAAAAGTACTCCAGCAGGTTTATAAGTTTATTAATATAGGAGGAGCAGAAATGAGTCCGATCGACTACCCTAAACTGGTTACCGACCTGCCCGGACCAAAGGCCAGGGCGGTAATCGCCAGAGATAAGCGCTTTATCTCTCAGTCCTACACCCGCAGCTATCCCCTGGTTATCGACCATGCCCAAAGTGCCAGGTTGACCGACGTTGACGGCAATGTATTTTTAGATTTCACTTCCGGGATCGCCGTTTGCAACACCGGCCACACCCATCCCAAGGTGGTAGAAGCCATCGTGAATCAGGCCAACAAGTTCCTCCACATGTCCGGGACCGACTTCTACTACTCGGTCCAGTGCGATCTGGCCGAAAAGCTCGTCCGGCTCTCCCCCGGTAATGACGAGCGGCGGGTCTTCTACTGTAACTCAGGGGCCGAAGCCATAGAGGCGGCCCTCAAACTGGCCCGCTACCACACCAGGCGGACCCAGGTAATCTCCTTTCTCGGCTCCTTCCACGGCCGGACCATGGGCGCGCTGTCCCTCTCGGCCAGCAAGGTGGTCCACGAAAAAGGCTTTTCCCCACTCTTACCGGGCGTCCATCATGTCTCCTATGCCTACTGCTACCGCTGCCCATACAACCTCATCTTTCCCGACTGCGACGCCTACTGCGTGGACTGGATCCGGGAGGACTTGTTCAAGCGCTCCATCCCTCCCGAAGAAGTGGCCGCCATCTTCGTAGAGCCCATCCAGGGGGAGGGAGGATATATTATACCGCCCAAACTATTTCACCAGAAGCTGTTTCAGCTCTGCCTGGACTTCGGCATCTTATATGCGGCGGATGAGATCCAGACCGGCATGGGCCGGACCGGAAAGATGTTCGCCTGCGAGCACTTCGAGATAGATCCGGATATCTTCACGGTGGCTAAAGGCATCGCTTCCGGCCTGCCGCTGGGGGTCATGCTCGCCAGGGAAGAGATCATGGACTGGCTGCCCGGATCCCACGCTTCCACCTTCGGCGGCAACCCGGTGAGCTGCCAGGCCGCCCTGGCCACCATCGAGCTCCTGGAAGGAGGCCTGATAGATAACGCCGCCATAATGGGCGAGCGTCTTAAAAACGGCCTGCTGGAGCTCCAGAAGAGACACCGGCTCATCGGAGACGTCCGGGGCCTGGGCCTGATGGCGGCCATGGAGCTGGTCACCGACCGGGAGACGAAGAGCAAGGCCGTGGCCGAGCGGGAGAAGTTCATAAATCTGGCCTTCGCCAGGGGACTGCTTCTTTTAGGCTGCGGTGAAAGCGTCGCCCGTTTCATTCCTCCCTTGAGCGTCTCCTCCGAGGAGATCGATGTGGCCCTTGAAATCGTGGACCGGACCCTAAGCGAGCTGGAGCAGTCTTCGGGTACGGCGAAAGAATGAGCAGGCAAACAGCTAGCGGCCGGAGGCATGGAGGCCGACGTGCCGCTGCGGCCATGGAGGGCCGAAGCAGCGGCCGGCGATTGTTCATGCAGGGTAACGTTGCCATTGCCGAAGGGGCCATTGCGGCGGGAGCCCGTTTCTTCGCCGGCTACCCGATTACTCCCTCTTCGGAAATAGCCACTGCCTGCTCCCAAAGGCTTTTAGAAACCGGCGGCGTCTTTTTGCAAATGGAAGATGAGCTGGCCAGCATGGCCGCCATAACCGGAGCTTCCCTGACCGGAAGTAAGGCTTTCACCGCCACCAGCGGACCGGGATTTTCCTTAATGCAGGAAAACCTGGGCACGGCGGTCATGATGGAAGTGCCCTGCGTGGTGATCAATGTCCAACGCTCCGGTCCCGGCACTTCACTGGCCACCAAACCGGCCCAGGCCGACGTAATGCAGGCCAGGTGGGGCCGGCACGGGGATCAAAACTTGATCGTCCTTTCGCCGGCCACGGTCCAGGAATGTTTCGACCTTACCGTTACTGTTTTTAACCTTACCGAGCGCTTCCGGGTGCCGGGCATTCTCCTGGCCGATGAAATTGTGGGCCATCTGCGGGAGACGGTGGTAATACCGGATCCCGGGGCAATAAAAATCGTAGAGAGGAAGCAGCCGACCTGCCCTCCGGAAGAATACCTGCCTTTCAAGCCGGAAGCGGACAGTGTCCCGCCCCTGGCTGATTTCGGCAGCCCGTACATCTTCCACGTTACCAGTTCCATGCACGGGGAAAGGGGCTACAGCCAAAACGATCCGGAAAACGCCGCGGCGAAGATCAAGCGCCTCCATTCGAAGCTGGAGGAACATCCGGATGAGATTCTAATGGTCAAACACCACTATAATGAAAGGGAGGAGCTCGATCTTTTAATCGTTACCTTCGGCTGCACCACCAGGCCGGCCCGGGCGGCCGCCCTGCGCACCGGCGGGCTGAAAGTGGGCGTGCTGCAGTTGATTACCCTCTGGCCTTTTCCGGATTCCTTAGTAGACGAAGCCGCGGCAAAGGCCCGCGCCGTTTTGGTGCCGGAATTGAACCTGGGTCAGGTGGTCAATGAAGTCAGGCGGACAGTAGGGAAGCAAATACCAGTTTTAGGGATGCACAAATCAAACGGCGAAGGCTTTACCCCGTCGGAAATCATTGCCCGCATCGAGGAGGCGGCAAAGCAATGCCTGCTTTAAGTAATTGGAAAGAATATATTGAGGAGAGCATGCTGCCCAACCTGTGGTGTCCGGGCTGCGGAAACGGCGTGATTGCCGGAGCCATAGCCCGGGCCATCGCTTCCCTGGACATCCCCAGAAACAAGGTGGTCATGGTAACAGGAATCGGTTGTTCCGGGAAAACCGATGATTATTTCAAGACCAATGCCCTGCACGGCACCCACGGCAGGGCCCTGGCCTTTGCCACGGGAATAAAAGCGTCCCGGCCGGAGCTGACGGTGATCGTCCCGATGGGCGACGGCGATGGGGCGACGATCGGGGGAAACCACCTGATCCATGCCGCCAGGCGGAACATAGATTTGACCGCTTTAGTCTATAACAACAAAAACTATGGGATGACCGGGGGCCAGGTTTCGGCGACGACTCCGCAGAACGCGTTTACCAGCACCACCGTGTTCGGCAATCCCGAGCGGGATTTCGATCTCTGCAAGCTCGTAGAGGTGGCCGGGGCTGCCTATGTGGCCCGGGGCACGGTTTACCATGCGCAGCAGCTCCACCAATTGATCCGCGCCGGCCTGGCTAAAAAAGGTTTTTCCTTTATAGAAGTGATGAGTACCTGTCCCATCCATTACGGGCGGAGAAACAACCTGGGCTCGGCGGTGGAGATGATGAGGTCTCTCAAAGAGCACGCCGTGAACGTTAAGTCCTGGGAGAAGATGAAAGGCGATCTTCCGAAAGACTCCTTTCCTATCGGCAGGCTCAGCGAGCGTGACGATCCGGATTTTTCCACCAGTTATGAACAGGTCCGCCGGAAAGCCCTGGCCGGGCAGAAAGCAACAAAAACAAGGAGGGTTAAAGCTTGAAGGAAACCTGGCAGGTCATTCTGGCCGGGGAAGGCGGACAGGGCCTGATTACGGCCGGAGCTCTTTTGGGCGAAGCAGCTTCGATATTCGAGCAGAAAATTGCGGCGCAAACCCAGTCCTACGGAATCGCCATCCGGGGCGGTTTTACCAGGGCCGAGGTTGTCATCGGCCCGGAGGAGATCATCTATCCGGGTGTTGAAAATCCCGACCTGGTCCTGGCCCTGACCGGGGAGGCCTACCGGCTTTATGCCGGCACCCTGCCGCAAGAGACAATTCTCTGTTTCGACAGCGGTCTGGCCGCGGCCGAGAAAGAAGGGAAGGCTCCCGGGCGGACCTGCCACGGACGGACCTGCGGCTTTCCGTTTGCAGAAACAGCCCGGGACCTGGGCAGGATGGGGGCGATCAATCTCGTAGCCATCGGAACCATCATAGCCCTCACAAAAATTGTGAAGGTCGGTTCCATGGAGAAAGCGATCGGCAACCGTTTCGGGAGCAGAGATGAAAAATTAAACCTGGAAGCCTATCACCGGGGTCTGGCCCTGGCAGAGGGACGGCAGCTTATGGATTGAAATAAAAGGAGACCGACATGCCTTACAAAGCACTGGATTTCTTTAACCTTGATTCCTTGCTCTCCGAGGAAGAGCGACTGGTCCGGGATACTGCCCGGGATTTTGTGGAGCGCGAATGCATGCCCATCATCGCTGAATGCTGGGAGAAGGATCGTTTCCCCAATGAGCTGGTGCCCAAGCTGGCAGAGCTGGGCTTCCTGGGGCCGTTTATTCCCGAGGAATACGGGGGAGCCGGGGTATCCTACTTCATTTACGGACTGATAAACCAGGAGCTGGAGCGCTGCGACTCCGGTATCCGTTCCTTTGCCTCGGTGCAGGGGAGCCTGGTCATGTATCCTATCTGGAAATTCGGTTCCGAGGAGCAGAAAAAACACTACCTGCCCAAACTGGCCACGGGTGAGCTTATCGGCTGCTTCGGCCTTACCGAGCCGGATGCCGGCTCTGACCCCGGTTCCATGACGACCAGGGCAAAGCGCGATGGCGGCGACTGGATCATAAACGGCGCCAAGATGTGGATCACCAACGGCAGCATTTCGGACGTGGCCGTTGTCTGGGCCAAGGACGAGAAAGGCAAGGTCCACGGCTTTATCGTGCATAAGGAGGACAAAGGGTTTACCGCGCCGGAGATGAAGCACAAGGTATCGCTCCGGGCCTCGGTAACCTCGGAACTGATCCTGGAAGACGTCCTCCTGCCTGCAGAGAGGGAGCTGCCGAATGCCGAGGGCATAAAGAGCGCACTCATGTGCCTGAGCTCCGCCCGCTACGGCATCGCCTGGGGCGCGGTAGGCGCCGCCCAGGCCGTTTTTGACGAGGTGCTGCAGTACAGCCTCGAACGGGAGCAGTTTGAGAAATCCCTCGGCTCATTCCAACTCACCCAGAAAAAGCTCGCCGATATGGCTACCGGGATAACCAGGGCCCAGATGCTGGCCTACCACCTGGGACGTCTGGCCGACAAAGGCGAGGCGAAATTTTACCACATCTCCATGGCCAAGCGCGACAATGTCTGGATCGCACTCCAGGCTGCCAGGGAAGCCAGGGCCATGCTGGGCGCCAACGGCATAACCCTGGAATACCAGTCCATCCGGCACATGAACAACATGGAATCGGTGCATACCTATGAGGGCACCTATGAGATTCACACCCTCATCCTGGGCCAGGCTCTGACCGGGATCCCTGCCTTCCGGTAGCTTCGGAGCAGCTTTACTCAGCCCCCGTGCCCTGCGCCCGCTTGCCCCACATGATAGGGAAATCAGAGTCAAGCTGTCCGCTCCGGCCCTTTAAGCTTATTTAAATTGCCGGGCGGCCTTTACCGCCTTTCTCCACCCTTCGAGAAGGGAGGTCCTCCTCGCCTGATCGATGTCGGGCTCAAAGCTTCTCTTAAGCTTCCAGTTTTTCCTGATGTCATCCTTGCCGCTCCAGTAGCCCGAGTGGAGGCCGGCCAGGTAAGCCGCCCCCAGGGCGGTTGTCTCGGCGACTACCGGCAGTTGTACCGGTATTCCCAGGAGGTCGGCCTGGAATTGCATCAGGAATGAATTGAGCGAAGCCCCGCCGTCCACCTTGAGGGCGGCTATATTCTGCCCCGAATCCTTCTCGATCGCTTCAATCAGATCGTACGACTGAAAGGCAATGCTCTCTAAAGCGGCCCTTATCAGGTTGGCCCTGGTAGTTCCCCTGGTTATGCCCAGGATCGTCCCCCGGGTATCCGGGTCCCAGTGGGGCGCGCCCAGCCCGACGAAAGCGGGCACAAAATAGACCCCTCCTGTGTCCGGGACCGAGGCGGCCAGCTTCTCCGAATCGGACGCCTTTTCAAGGATCTCAAGCCGGTCTCTCAGCCACTGGACCACGGCCCCGGCTATGAAGACCGAGCCTTCCAGGGCATATTCCGGCCCGCCCCCCAGGTCCCAGGCCACCGTGGTTAATAGCTTATTCCTGGAGGCCACCGGCCGGTTCCCGGTGTTTAGAAGCAGGAAGCACCCGGTGCCGTAGGTGTTCTTGGCGCTCCCCTTGTCGAAACAGGCCTGGCCGAAAAGAGCGGCCTGCTGGTCTCCCGCGGCTCCCCCCACCCGGATTTCTTTGCCGAATATTTCCTTTTTGGTGCGGCCGAAATCACCGCTGGAAGGTACTACCTCGGGCAGGAGAGCCCGGGGAATATCGAGAAGGCGGAGAATATCGTCATCCCAAACGCCTGAATGAATATTGAACAAGAGGGTCCGGGAAGCATTGGAAGGCTCGGTCAGATGTCTACCGGTCAGGTTAAACAGAAGCCAGGAATCGATGGTACCGAAGCAGAGCTCGCCCTTCTCCGCTCTCTCCCGAAGACCCGGGATATGCTCCAAGAGCCACTTCAGCTTGGTGCCGGAGAAGTAAGGATCCAGGAGCAGGCCGGTCTTTTCGCTGAACTCCCGCTCCAGGCCGTCCTGCTTCAACCGCCTGCAGATATCGGCGGTCCTCCTGCACTGCCAGACTATCGCGTTATAAACCGGTTTGCCCGTATCCCTTTCCCAGACCACCACGGTTTCCCTCTGGTTGGTGATGCCGATGGACGCTATCTGCCCGGGATCCAGGGAAGCAGCGGCCAGCGCCTTCCGGGCCGATTCCTTCTGGGTCTCCCATATTTCCAGGGGATCATGCTCTACCCAGCCCGGCTGGGGATAGATCTGGGTAAACTCCTGTTGAGAAATCGAAACAATGCCCCCTTGCTTGTCGAAAACTATCGCCCGGGAGCTGGTCGTACCCTGATCGAGGGCAAGGATGTATCTTTCCATTATTCTTCCAAAACCTTTTTCAGGACATCCGGCCGGTCGGTAATGATCCCGTCCACTCCCCAGTCGATCAGCTTGCGCATGGTCCTCTCATCGTTAATCGTCCAGGGAATGATCTTCAAGCCCAACCGGTGGGCTTCCCGAACATCTTTCTCGGCGATTTCCTTATAATATGGCGAGACTATATCCCCCCCGAAATCCTTGACCAAAGAGGAGACGCTTCCCCGGTAATTGTCGAAATCGAATCCGGCCAGCCAGGGAGATGGGCCCGGCCTCCCTGGTTGAAGATTATAGGAAGCTCCATCAATGGAGAAGTTTCTCACCATCAAACAAGCTATCCAGATCTCAGGCGCCAGCTCCTTGGCCAGCTTCAGGGTCCTCCAGTCAAAGGACTGGATGGTAACCCTGTTTTCTATCCGGTGATCCCGGATAACCTCAAGGACAAGCCGCACGAACTCCCGGTGATCGATCGTATAGTCCGGGTGGGGAGGATAGGTCTTGATCTCAATGTTGAAACGGATTGAGCCCGCTTTCAGGGATTGGGTCAGCTCGAACACTTCCGCCAGGGTGGGGATTGTCTCCCCCGGGACGGACCGCTGCTCCCGGTGGGCATAGTAATAGCTGGTCCCCGGCTTAAGCTCTCCCACCGTGTACCGCTTCAGCCCGGAAAGGGTGAGGTCCTTGATGAAGGTCTCCTCATTCGAAGCCAGGAAGCTGCCGCCGGCATCTTTGACCAGATTCGGGTTGAGCCGGGGATCGTGGCTCACCACTACCGCCCGGTCTTTAGTAACGGCCGTGTCCAGCTCCAGGGTGGTGACCCCCAGACCGACTGCATAGCTGAACGCGGCCAGGGTGTTCTCCGGCCGCCTGTCCCGCCCGCCCCGGTGGGCCTGGAGATCGAAGTCCTGCCCCGAAAGAGGAGCCGGAAAGAGTATCCAGATTAAGAAAAACGCGTCCGAGAATCTATTTTTCTGAGGCAAGGGCGAAACCTTTCATGAAGCTCTACTGCATGATGAAAAATACCACCAGGGGCGGGATCATGGTTATTACCACGCCCGACATGGTGAAGCCCCGATCAGGAAGTCTTGAATTTATTTACTTCCGCATTCAGCTCATCTTCACTCCTGCTAAGCGCCGTGGAGACATCGGAAAGATTATTCATGGCTTCCGTGATATGTTTTGTACCTTCCACTATTTCATTCATGCCGTTTAACACTTCGGTGGAAATCCTTTTTACGTTTTCCTGGGACTCCGCTGCATTTCTCGCGCCGCTTTTCATTTCTCCCGAGCCTTCCTTGACTCGCACGGATATATCGTTCAAGGAGGTCATGGCCTTCAAGATTTGATCGCTCCCGGTCAGCATCTCATCGGTGGTCGAAGCGATCTCAGCTAAAGCGGAGGCGACTTCCCCTATTTCGCTATCGATTTCTTCGAAAGCGCTGCTCGTTTCCCCACTCACCTCCGAAGCCTGCTTGATCTTATCGACCACATCTTTCAACACCTTTGAGATGTTCTTGGAATTTTCACTCGACGATTCGGCCAGCTTCCTGATCTCGTCCGCCACTACGGCAAAGCCTTTTCCGTATTCCCCGGCATGGGCCGCTTCAATTGCGGCATTCATGGAGAGAAGACTCGTCTTGGAAGCGACACTGTTGATAATGGAGATCATCTCCAAAATGCTGTCCACGCTTCCGGCTATCTCTTCAATAATGGAGATGGTGGAGCTCAATTTCCCGCCCCCTTTCTTCGCCGTCTCCACCAGCCTGTCGGTGGATTCTTTTTTCGCCCTGGTAATCATGGCCACATTGCCGAGCGAGGCGAGCATTTCCTCCACGGAAGCAGTCGATTCCGTTACCGCGCTGGACTGATCTTCAATCTGGCTGTTGAGGCTTTCGATATTCGCAGTTATCTCCTCAACGGCAGAGGAGGAAGTGGCAATATTATTATCCAGGTTGGCTATCTGGTTCATTATCGAATCCGCGTTAGCGGCAATTTCTGTCAAGGAAGATAATGTTTCTTCGGTGCCGGAGGCTAATTCCTCTTTGACCTCGATATTTCGATCCGAAGAGACTTTGATATTGGCCGTAAGAGTTCTTAAAGAGCCCACCGCCTTGTTCAAATTGCTGCTTAAAGTACCGATTTCATCGCCGTTCCGATACTCTATCTGCCTCACAAGATCGCCTTCCGCCAGGTACTTCGACCAGTCCACGATCTTAAAGATCGGGCCGGTTACCGCATTAAGAAGCACATTCAAAACAACGGTGGCGCCGATCAGCAAAAGTAGGGCTATCCCGACAGAGATGGCACTGGAACGAAATATATCGCCCTGCAGGCTTTCTCTCTTTACGACGACCGCCCTCTCAATATCGTCGAGATATACACCGGTTCCTATGATCCAGCCCCAGGGCTCGAATAAGCGCACGAATGAGGATTTGGGCTGGTCTTCTTCGGTAAGCCCGTCTTCAGTGGGTTTGGGCCAGAGGTAATCTACGAAACCCTCCCCCTTCTCCTCGCCGACCTCCACAAAGGCCTGGAAGAGGTTCTTGTCCGTGCCGTAGGCGCTGTTATACTTGGGGTCGTCCAGGACCTGGCCGTCCAGAGAGGGAATAAGGGGGTGCATGATCATCCTGGGAAAGGGCTTCCCGGTGTCATTGATCCAGAAATAACCGGCCCCGCCGGCGTACCTCGTCTGCTTGATGATTTTAACGCTCATTTTCTTGGCATCGAGTATGGCTTCGTCGATGTAGATGCCGGTCCCGATGATCCAGTTCCAGGGCTTGATCAGCTTGACGTAGGAAAGCTTCGGCATCTCTTCCGTCAAGCCCTCTGCTGTCGGTTTGGGCCAGAGGTAGTCGACAAAACCTTCGCCGTCCTTCTCGCCGACCTCCACAAAGGCCTGAAAGAGGTTCTTGTCCGTGCCGAAGGCGTTGTTATACTTTGGGTCGTCCAGTACCTGGCCGTCCAGAGAGGGAATAGTGGGGTGCATGATCATCCTGGGAAAGGGCTTCCCGGTGTCGTTTATCCAGATATAGCCTGTGCCGCCGTCGTAGCGCATCCTCTTGATTTCCTCCCTGACCTGTCTCTGGGCGGCGGCCAGGCTTAGGTTGCCTCTTCTCACTTTTTCGATTTTTATGTTTATGACCGATTCGGCCTGATCGATAATATTCTTTGAGCGATACCCATACTTGCTTTCCAGGTATTTCTTGTCCTGGGAATGCATGTGGTGCGATTTGAGTGTCTCATAAGCGATATACACGAAATCTTTAAGATTTTCATTGATTTTAGCGATTTCTTCGCTCTCGTATCTCCTGATCTCTTTCTCACCCTCGGTTACCAGGTGGTAGATGTTATAGCCCAACAAAGCCGCCACCAGGGCTATTACGGTTATTCCCACTGAGAAAAATATCTTCGTTTTAATCTTCCAATCAGAAAATTTCTTCATTACCAAACCTCCATCACCCATAACTCACTTTTAATACTATAAGATACAAATTTCAAGAAAAAAGCAACTGCCGAAAAAATTTCGGCAGGTGGCTTTAATCCTTAATCTTGACATCTCAAGATATCGGGCATATCCTTGATAAAAAAAGGAATGTTTCATGAAAAAAAGAGTGTTAATCTTTTCCACCGTATTTGTGTCTTTGCTATTGTCTATCGGGGTATTCTTCGGCTGCCAGACCCAGCCGGAAGCCGCCCCTGTTCCGCCTTCACCGGTGGTCTTAAAAATCATAGAAACATCGGATGTTCACGGCGCGATTCTCCCCTATGATTTTATTAGAGATAGAGAGCTGGACACCTCCCTGTCTCAACTGAGTACCTATCTCAAAGAACAGCGGGCGAAGAGCGGCCAGCAGGTGATCTTGATCGACAACGGCGATATCTTACAGGGCCAGCCGATAGTGTATTAC
>CAZERV010000048.1:0-22655 GCA_964514815.1 uncultured Spirochaetaceae bacterium
GTTCCTGGGAGTTTTTCTATTCATGGGCCCAGTGTTTTGATTTTCAGACATACTATTGAATAATCACTCCGGCAGGAGAAATATACCCGGCTCTTTTGAAGCATAGAAAAATAATTTAGTATACCCTTTCATATTTGTCAATAGTACGAATTGCCTCGGTTACTTCGTTACTTCCTCTGATCTTGACAAATTTTAACCTTTTTAGTATATTGCTTTAAGCGCCGCAGGGTAGAGCAGTTGGCAGCTCGTCGGGCTCATAACCCGGAGGTCGCAGGTTCGAGTCCTGCCCCTGCTAGAAGAGCCTCTCCTGATTAGGAGGGGCTCTTGTTTTAAGTGAAGTTTTTTTTCTGCGTGCGGCCTTATGCAGCCGGGAACTGAGCTTTACCATGGATAACCTAGGATAACCTATTGTGATATTATTTTTTTCATGAACCTGTTTTTGGATAGGCTTCCGAAAGGATTAAAAACAAAAAGTGAATCTCTGGCAAAATGTTTCAAGGCATTTAACAGCATACGGCGAATAAACGAGGTTTATATTTTCGGCTCTTATGCAAGAGGTGATGCACGACCTGATAGCGATATTGACCTGTGCATTGTCGCTGAAGGCGCTGAGAATCAAATCCAAACAGCGGGTCTTTTTCGCCGGGCAATAAGGGATATAAGACCCAAGCCTGCATTCACCCTTATTCCGATAACCCCTGAACGTTTGGCCGAAAAAAAAGCCATTCACGATCATTTTTTTTCTACTATCTTAAAAGAAGGAATTCTTGTTGCCACGAAAAACTGATTCAAATAATCCTGTCGATTGGATCTTTTTCGCAGAAACAGACCTGGAAGGACTCAAAATTCTTGCCGAACGACAGGTAAGCTATTATCTCTGCCAAAGTAAATTAGCCGAAGTGTTGGAAAAAGTCTTGAAGGCCGAACTGATTCGCCTCGGGTGGTTTCTTGAACGAATACACGACCTGCAGAAACTCATTGACGAATTGAAAGAACGCAAATCAGATCTAGTTGATGAAGCTCAATCTCTGGGAGAATCATTGACTGAAGTATATTTCGCTGATAGATATCCGGGATTTGATTTAGAGGATCCTGACTGGCCCGATTATAGAGAAAAGCTTGAAAAGGTTAATAAATTGCTTAAAAAAGTAAAAAAGCGCATCGGATCTACAACTGTTTAGAATTAGCGATCACAGGGTTTTCGGAAAAATTTGCTGTCCTTCTGGGAATTTTACCCCTTAGAGATAATTAAATCTTCTATCGCTAAATTTTGAGCCTGGACTTCCTTTCTTTAATATTGATTTATTGATTTGCGTATTACCTGGTTTGGCAATCGATACTTGTGGTTCGAATATGTTACGCTGAATCTATCGACTATTGCGACATACACCTTCCTTTTAGAAGATGATTTAGGTACCTCTTTCCAGGGTCAGTCACCTATTATGCTGGGCTATTCCTTTGAATTTTTTGCGTTGAACGCGTAAAAAATATAATAGAATTGTTGCATAACCGCTGGAATTCCCTGGAATCGGAGGTAAAAAGGTAAACAAAAAACTCCCAGATCGATAGAATAGTCTGGAAGAATTCGTTTTCTGGGGGGGGGGGGAACGTGATCAATATCAAGAGAGCAATGAAAACCAATGCCACATTGAGGGCGTTGACTGGTTTGAAGATCAGGCAATTCAAGATGTTGGCAATTCAGAGGAAAAGCTATTCTTCATATTCCTCTATATGAAATGTTATCCTAATCTTCGAGGTACACAAATCCTCCTGCTGTCGATGCGTACAGTGGTTTCTTCCTGCTCTGCGAGAAATACTGGGAAGAGAGTTGGTGTTACCGGAACGAAAGATCAGCGATCCGGAGGCCGAAAGATCACGAAAGGCAAAAAGCGAACTTCTCGGGGAAGAAGAAGAGGCATACCAGAAAGAACATCATTGTCAACGACGATAACAAAAGGATACTGATAGTGACCGAAACAGCGGAAGGAAAGAAACATGATTTCAAGATCTACAAGGACGATGGGATCGGCGATGCACTACCTGAAGATATCCCTTGCTTTGTTGACACTGGCTTTCAAGGGATAGAAACGGAATCGCCGAAGCTGACGGTAGTGATGCCGAAAAAGAAACCACGCGGGGGAGAACTGTCGGTTGAGGAGAAAGTAAGCAACAAGGAAACGAGCAGAAGACGGATATTGAGCGAACATGCAATAGGTGGCGTTAAGAGATACGGAATTGTTTCAGACGTCTATCGAAATCATAGGAGCGGTCTTGATGACAGTGTAATGATGGTTGCCTGCGGACTCTGGAACTACTACCTCAAAACCGCATAATCTCCAGCAGCAAGCAGGAAAGATGAGATTCGCGCGGCGACTCGCGAGGAATTACGCAAAAAATATAATAAAGTCCGGCGCACAAACCTATTTTATTGGACTTTGGTTATAAAAACTTAGGTTGCGGATGAAATCGGCGCTGGGGGACTACCGAAACATTTTTCTCGGGTTCTGAACTTGTTTGCTCCATTATCCACACAACTACTATAGCTTTGAAATCTGTGCAGGGATAGCATGAAGGTACAATCGAGTAACAGATTTTTTGCACATGATCTTGAAAACTATGTAAACGTTTACTATTATTATACTCGCGACTTGCATTGATTCTGCCGGGGTTTGAAAAGGTTTGTAAATAACGTGATAGATGCCACGATTAAAGATATTGCTAAGCTCGCCAACGTATCTTACGCCACCGTATCCAGGGCCCTGAATAACAAGAGAGGCGTTAAGGGAGAAACCGGGCGGAAGATCCGGAAGATAGCCGCCGAGCTCGATTACAGGCCAAATGCCATTGCCCGGGGGCTGGTAAAAAAGCAGACCCACACCATCGGCCTCATCATTCCCGATATCACCAATCCTTTCTTTCCGGAAGTCGCCCGGGGCATTGAAGACGGGGCCAGGGATTCCGGTTACAGCGTGTTCCTCTGCAACACAAATTGGGAAATTAAAAGGGAGATTCTCTACCTGAACCTCTTGGCCGAAAAACGCGTAGACGGGATCATCATAGCCCCGATTTCCAACCAGGTGGATTTTCTGGAAAAAACTCTGAGAGGAAAGATTTCGGTCGTTTACGTGAGCAATGCCCCGCGTAATACGAAAAACAGCTTTGTCGTCATAGACAGCATCCGGGGCGGTTTTCTGGCCACCAGGCATCTGATCGAATCGGGATATAAATCGATTGGATTCATTGGGGCGCAGGAAGATTTAGTTAATATTTCCGAAAGGCTTGAAGGGTATAAGCTCGCCTTAAAAGAATATGGAATGGAAATCAGGCAAGAGCAGGTCAGGTTCGGCGATTTCAAGCGGGAAACCGGGTATAGGATCATACAGAGAATGATCGAGATTGATGACTACCCCAGAGCCGTCTTTGCGGAGAATGATTTACTGGCTTTAGGGGTGATACAAGGGGTAAAGGAGATGGGTTTATCCGTACCGGAAGACATTGCGGTGGTGGGATTTGATGACATCCCCTTTGCCGCCTTTCCGGAGGTCCAGTTGACTACCATCAGCCAGCCCAAGTATGAGATGGGAAAGAGCGCAGTGGAGATCGTTTTAGCGAAGATCGAAAAGAGAGGCCCGGAGACTCCGGCCAGGAGGATAGTGCTGGAGCCGGAGCTGATTATCAGGAGAAGCAGCAGGGGAGGCATTAATCAGACGTTTTTGTAAACGTTTACAATAAGAAGAATCAGAGGAGGTCCAAAGTATGGATGGTAAGATGAAAGCGGTAAGACTCTATGCCGATTGGAAGCCCAAACCGGGTTTTGAGCTGGGCGCCAAAGATATTGACGGGAAGCAGACTTACCTGGGGAGCAAAGTCTGGCGGAACCCTGAGCTCAAGATCGAGGAGGTCCGCATTCCCATGCCGGGTCCGGGTGAGGTCCTCATAGAAGTAAAGGCTTGCGGAATCTGCGGAAGCGATGTCCACATGGCCCAGGCTGATGAAGAAGGCTATATCTGGTACCCTGGCCTCACCGGTTTTCCCTGCACCCTCGGCCATGAGCTTTCCGGCATTGTCCGGGAAGTAGGACCCGGCGCCTTGGACAAGGCAACCAATAAGCCCTATAAAGGAGGTGAGTGGGTTACCGCCGAGGAGATGCTCTGGTGCGGCTCCTGTAAGCCCTGTGGCGACGGCTGGCCCAATCACTGTGAAAGGCTCGATGAGATCGGGTTCAACGTAAACGGGGCCTTCGCCAGGTATATCGTGCTTCCGGTCAAGGTGCTCTGGAGCCTGGATCCGTTGAAGGCCAGGTACAAAGAGGAGGCGGTCTTTAAGCTGGGCAGCATGGTTGAGCCGACAAGCGTCGCCTATAACGCCGTGATTGAGAGGGGAGGCGGCATCCGTCCCGGGGATAACGTTGTCATCCTGGGCGGCGGACCGATTGGGCTTGCCGCCTGTGCCGTGCTCAAGAGACAGGGAGCGGCAAAAGTCATTCTCTCCGAGCCGGAGGCGGCTCGGTCGGAGATCGCCTTAAAGATGGGAGCCGATCACGTTATCGATCCGGTTAAGGAAAGCTTTAAGGAAAAGGTTTTGGATTTAACCGGAGGAATGGGCGCTTCGATATATCTTGAGGCGACCGGGCTTCCCGCCGTTGTTTATCCGGAGATTGAAAAGGCGATCTGGGAGGGGAGAACCCTGAACAGTACCGTGGTCGTGGTAGCCCGGGCGGATGCCAGGATTCCCGTTACCGGGGAGGTACTGCAGGTGCGAAGGGCCAGGATCGTAGGCGCCCAGGGACATTCGGGACACGGGACCTTCCCGCGGGTCATCGAGTCCATGGCTGCCGGTATGAATATTCTTCCCATGATGACTAAAACGATCAGGCTCGCTGAAGTCTCGGAGAATATAATTTCCCTACGAACGGACAGGAAAGAGTGCAAGATTACCTGCATAATGGACTAGTTGCATCAATATTTCTATATACAAGGAGTAAAATATGGACAAGAAATGGCTTACTACTGAGCACCCGGCCATCGTTTTTGAAGACAACACGGTCGGCCGGTTAAAGAAGCAGATCTTCGATGCCTCGGAAAAAGAGATCGATGCCATTTTAAAGGAATACGAAATCCCGTCACCCCCGGAACTGGGTAAGGCAGGAACCTATATCCAGAACACGTCCAGGGTAAAGTGCGTTGAGAAGAGAAGGAAAAATGACCTCGTGTTCCTCCCGGTCGGCTGCACCGAAAACCACGGCGATCATGCCAACTCCGGCCTGGATACCTTCATGGTCACCCAGATCCTGGAGGGGGTGCGGCGTTACACGGCCAAACAGGGACGAGAATGCAACCTGGCCTTTCCCCCGCTGAACTACGGGGGCCATCCTTATCACCATATGGGCATGCCGGGCACGGTGATCATGCCCAAGGAAGTTGTGGAGGAGACCCTGATCTACGTCATGCTCGGGCTCTGGAACGACGGCTACCGCAAGATCATCATGATCAACAATCACGGGCACCTCTGGATGCTCGAATCGGCCGTCCAGGAGTTTATGAAGAGATTCCAGCTTCCCGGCATCTTTCAGGTCCTCGACTGGCACCGGGCGGTCAGGGAGTTTTTCATCCCGATAGACCGGGAAGACAGCCTGGAGACAGACTTCATTCACGCCGATGAGAGCGAAACATCGGTGGCCCTTTTGATGTTTCCGGACATGATCGATATGAGCGCGGTAAAGGATGCCGAGGGCGAATCCTTCCTTCCGGAAGGACACTTCGATATCTCTGTCGATCCCTTCCGCAGGCCCCACCGCTGGTCCGAGGGGGAAGGGCACTTTGCCATCGAGCGGCGCGCCACTCCGGAAGGGGTGGTCGGCAAGCCGAGCCTGGCTGCGGCCAGGAAGGCCAGGCGGCCGATTGCAGCGATTCTTAAATACCTGACCCTGCTGCATGACCAGATTCTGGAGGCTTTCCCGGCCGGTACCGTTCCGCCGGTTGAGAAGGTGACCCTGCGCACGGCCGGGGAGTTGGCGCCATTCTTGAAGGAGCCTTTCAGCGAAGGCTGGAAGTCCGTGTATGAGTTGCCCCAGGTCGGCCCATTTCATAAGCTTTAAAGGAGGCTGCTCATGTCGAACAGGGATAGTAAAATGCATCCGGTCAGGGTAGGGGTGATCGGCGCCGGCAGGATCGGCGCTCTTCATGCCGGGCACCTGGCCTTCCGCATTCCGCAAGCGGTGGTCCTGGCCGTCTCAGATGTGCGAATCGAGGCGGCCGAAAAGTGCGGGAAAGAGCTCGACATTCAAACAGTGACCGGGGATCATCGGGTGATCCTGGAGAATTCGGATATCGAGGCCGTGATCATCTGCTCGAGCACAGACACCCACGTCAGGATGATCGAAGAGGCCGCTGAAGCGGGCAAGCATATCTTCTGCGAAAAGCCGATCGATTTCGATCTGGCCAGGATCGACTCAGCCCTGAAAAAGGTCGAAAAAGCGGGGGTAAAGCTGCAGATCGGCTTTAACCGCAGGTTCGATTCGAATTTCAAGAAGATCCGGGAGCTGATCGAGGAAGGCAAAGTGGGCAAGCCTCAAATCTTAAGAATCACGAGCCGGGACCCCGCGCCCCCTCCACTGGAGTATGTCAGGGTTTCCGGCGGCATATTTCTCGATATGACGATTCATGATTTCGATATGGCCCGATACCTGATCGGCAGTGAAGTTGAGGAGGTCTACACCATGGCCGGGGTCATGGTAGACCCGGCTATTGGCGAGCTGGGAGACCTGGATACGGTCGTGATTGCTCTCAAGTTTGAAAACGGAGTGCTCGGCACCATCGATAACAGCAGGAAATCCGTCTACGGCTACGATCAGAGGGTGGAAGTGTTCGGGTCCGCCGGCATGGCGACAGTCGCCAACAATACCCCTAATAGAGTGACCTTGAGCACCGCACGGTCGGTAGAGGGCGATCTGCCCCTCTTTTTCTTTGTAGAGCGGTATATCGAATCTTATCTGGCTGAGATGAGGGAGTTTATCCGCTGTGTGGCCGGGGATGAGCATCCGTCCGTGACGGGATCGGACGGGCGGGCACCGGTGGTCACGGCCAGGGCGGCGAAGCTGTCCTACGATGAGCACCGGCCCGTTAAGCTTTCCGAGATCTCTTAATCGGGGTGATATCATGAAATTATCCATCGTTCTTTCGACTCAGCCGGCTCGTTTTGAGGCGGTCGCCTTTAAGGGGGATTTTGAGGCGAATGTCGCCCGAATCGCTTCCCTGGGCTACGACGGAGTGGAGCTGGCGGTGCGGGACCCCGATCTTATCGATCATGAGCGGGTGATCGGCCAGGTCAAAGACTGCAAGCTTCTCATACCCGCCATCGGCACGGGCCAGGCCTGGGGTGAAGAGGGGCTTTCCTTTACCGATCCGGATCCGGCTGTTCGCCGGAAAGCCGTGGAAAGGATCGAGTCCCATATTCCCCTGGCCAAAAAAGTAGGGGCGGTGATAATAATCGGGCTCCTGCGCGGAGTGATTAAAAAAGGCATTTCGGAAAGGCAGGCGGAAGAATGGATGCTCGAATCGTTTAAAGTCTGTTCCGAAAAGGCTGCCGAGGGGAAGGTGAGGATTGCCGTAGAGCCGATCAACCGCTACGAGACCTCCCTCTTGAATACCGCCGACCAGGGCCTTGAGTTTATTGAGAAGGTAGGCGCCGATAACCTCGGACTCCTGCTGGATACCTTCCACATGAATATCGAAGAGCCGTCCATCGAGGAGAGCATCCGGTCCTGCGGGGACCGGATCTTCCATTTCCATGTCGCGGACTCAAACCGGTGGTATCCCGGGGCCGGTCACCTGGATTTCGAAAGCATTCTGGAAGCTCTCTATACAACCGGCTATTCCGGGTTTGTTTCCGGGGAGTTCATGCCCATGCCCGAGGCGGACCTGGCGGCAAAGAGAAGCCTTGAGCACCTGCGGCGTCAGAAAATAGAGGACGGCCGATGAAGAGCTACGATATCGTCATGATCGGCCATGTCTCAAAAGACATCCTGGTTTTTAAAGGAGAGGAAGAGAGATTATTGGGAGGCGCCGTTCTCTACTCTTCGGCTTCGGCCGGGCGGTCCGGCGCCGCCGTATTGGTGGTCACCAAATTAGCTTCCTCCGACCGGGACATGCTCGAGCGCAGCAGGGATCCCGGGGTCGAGATGCTTGTTTTGGACTCGCCCCGGACAACCTCCATCAAGATTGTTTATGAGAGCGAGGACAGGGAGAGGCGAAAAGTAACCCTGCTCTCCCGGGCTTCCCCGTTTAAGCCGGAAGAAATCCCCGAGGCCGGCACCCGGATCTTTCACCTGGCCGGACTCTTCACGGGAGAGATCCCTGATGAGATCATCCATCCGCTCGCCCGCCGGGCCGAAATGGCAATCGATGCGCAGGGGTTTTTAAGATCCAGCGAAAACGGTGAGCTAGTTTTCAGGGACTGGGATGGCAAGGAAGAGTTTCTCCCTGAAATAGCCTACCTGAAAACCGATGCCGCGGAAGCGGAGATTCTGACCGGGAAAGACGACCGGGGAAAGGCGGCCCTAATCCTTCATGAAATGGGCGCCCGGGAGGTCATGGTTACTCACCATACGGAAGTCCTTGTCTGCGAGAAGAAAATATATCGGGCCCCTTTTAATCCAGGTAACCTGTCGGGGAGAACCGGGCGGGGAGATACCTGTTTTGCCGCCTATCTCGCCTGGAGGCTTTCGCACGGAATCGAGGAATCGGTCCGCTACGCAGCCGCCCTGACCAGCCTGAAGATGGAAATACCGGGAATCTTCAGAGGGTCTATCCAGGATGTTTTTAAGCGGATGCGTTAAGGTCCCATGCCTGCAGAATTTTCCCGCTCCGAGACCCGGTCCCGGTTTTTCCTCGTTTCCACGGTAGTCGCCCTCTCCCTCCTGGGGGATGCCCTGCTCTATGCCGTACTTCCTTCCCGGCCGGAGGATTTCCGGGTCCTGGTCTGGCAGGTAGGAATCCTCTTAGGAGCCAACCGCCTGGTGCGGCTCATCACCAATGAGCTGGCCGGGAGGATAGCGGACCGCTTCGGCTCGAAAAAGCCGCTTGTTGCGGCCGTGATAATCGGCGCTCTTACCACGGCGAGCTATGCCCTGCCCTGGGGCTTCTGGTGGCTGCTGGCTGCCCGCCTGGTCTGGGGCGCCTGCTGGTCGGTGTTGAGAGTAGAAGGCTATATCTCGGCCCTGGCCGTTTCCACCGATCGGAACCGGGGAAAGATTTTTGCCGTTTATGAGGCTATCACCAGGACCGGCTCCGGAGGCGGGGTCCTCGTGGGAGGCTTTCTGTACGACCTGGCCGGGCTCAAGCCCACCTTTTTTCTCTTCAGCCTGATTACGGTTTCAGGGACATTCCTGCTCCTGAAAGCTTCCCGGGACAGGATGAGGGTCGTCAAGCCTGGCGGGGAGAAGCAAAATCCGGACCAAAAATTATCTCCGGGTAAATACTCGCTTTTCCTTTGGGCCTGCGCCCTGGCCATTACCATGGCCGAGCAGATGATCGCCAACCTGACCGGAAGGCTGGTGGTCGACCGGATTTTTCCCGGTCTGGAAAATCTAGCCTTTCCCTTCGGAATAGCCAGTCTCACCGGCCTGCTTTTAAGCTTCAGGGCACTGGGCGAAATCGTTATCGGGCCCATGATTGGCGCCTTTAGCGACAGGCTCGACCGGAAAAGGCTTCTCCTGCTGATTTCCCTCTTCCAGATCGTGGCTGTTTTACTGCTCGCCTTCTTGAGACACTGGCTGCTGATCATGGTCATCCTGGTCCTGCAGTTTTTTACTGCTGTTTCAGCGAGACTGGTGATATACACCATTGCGGGAGACAGGGCCCCGAAGGAGAAACAGGCTTTGTTCATGAACCGTTTCGCCACCTTTGTCGATCTGGGCACCGCTTTAGGGCCGATTGTCGCCTTTACCGTTTATGCCGGCTTCGGATTCGGCTGGGTGGCCGCCCTGGCTCTGCTGCTTATTTTTTTCGTGATCAGTTGCACTATCGGAGGGTATTTATAAAACTCGTTCCATGTGCAATACTACTATTACCCCTACCCCTACCCCTACCCTGCGGGCATCTACGACCTGCGGGGATGAAGACACCTGCGGGCATCTACGCTACCCGGTGGGCACCTTCGGCCTGCGGGGACGAAGACGCCCCCTGTGGGGATGAAGACACACCCTGGCGGGTATCTACGACCTGCGGGCACCTTCGGCCTGCTTTATTAAAAAAATAGATAAAGGAGTATGTTATGGGTTTTTTCTGGAAGAAAGAACAATCTATTATAGATAAAATTGGGTTATACCTCGACCAGATAAATACGGCGCAGGATCTTTTCCGCCGCAGCATGGAGGAGTTGATCATGACCGAGTGGGACGGGAAGAGCGAAGAGAGCGTTGAGCTTGTCCACAGGGCCGAGTCCAGGGCCGACGACCTCCGGAGGGCGATTGAGTTGGAGCTATACCGCAAGGCCTTGATTCCGGAATCGAGGGGCGATGTTCTGGGTTTGCTGGAATCAATTGATAAAATTCCCGGCATGTTCGAGTCTCTTTGCTACCAGATGAGCCTCCAGAAGATCCTCATACCTAAAGATTTCAGGGAGCGTTTTCTGCAATTGATCGATGTGAACCTGGCCGCCTGGGAACTACTCAAGGAGGCGGTGCTGGGACTGTTTTACAGCCGTGATGTTAAGGAGAATATAGATGAGATAGACAATAAGGAGAGCGAATCGGACCGCGTCGAAAGGGGACTCATTAAGGATATCTTCGAATGCTCTCTGGATAAGGCGGACAAGATCCTCCTGAAGGAGATCGTAGTCAACATCGGCAACATTTCCGATCTGGCCCAGGCAACTACGGACAGGCTCAACCTGGCGATCGTGAAAAGGAGAATATAGCCATATGTACAGGTTGCTGAGTGGAATCTTCATGGGCTGGTCTTTAGGCAGTAACGATTCGGCAAATATATTCGGGACTGCTGTTTTTTCAAAAATGGTTCGATACAGGACCGCGGTTGCCCTTTGTGCCGTCTTTGTGATGGTGGGAGCGCTTCTGGAAGGACAGGAAGGTATGCATACCTTGAGCGGTTTGGTGAAGCAGACCCAGAACAGCGCTTTCGTCGCCTCCCTGGCCGCGGCGCTAACCGTGACTATGATGACTCTGTTAAAGCTCCCGGTATCGACATCACAGGCAATGGTGGGCGCGATCTTAGGTATCGGGATTTTCTCAGGAAATGTAAACCTGTCCGGATTAACCAAGGTGGTTTTAAGCTGGGTTGGAACCCCGGTCGGAACGGTATTACTGACTTTGCTGTTTTATCCGCTTATAGGTAAAATATTGGATATATTGCCGATTAATATCTTTACCCGCGATTATATTCTCAAGTTCGGCCTCCTGGCAGCCGGAAGCTACGGCGCCTATGCTCTGGGGGCAAACAATGTGGCCAATGTAACGGGTGTTTATATTGAAACCGGGCAATTAAACGTTTTTCAAGCCTCTCTTCTGGGCGGAGCCAGTATCGCTTTAGGGGCGGTAACTTACAGCAAGAATGTAATGCTGACTGTAGGCAAAAAGTTGGTAAAGCTCAATCCTTACAGCGCTTTCATAGCCGTTCTTTCTCAGGCCATAGTGGTCCATTTTTACGCTAAAGTCGGGGTGCCGGTGTCCACTTCTCAGGCGATCATCGGCGCTGTTTTAGGAATAGGCCTTCTGAAAGGGGCACAGACAATAAACATGAAGACCCTGGTCTCCATCCTGTTCGGCTGGCTGGGGACGCCGCTGGTGGCTTTGATTCTCTCTTATTTCATGTATATACTCATTTTTCCCCAATAAACAGGCGCTGAACCAGCTAAACCGGATGAAGCTTTTTCCTGTTGCCGCGCGGCAGTCCTGCCGCATTCAAGGCTCAAACTAGAATAAGGAGTGATCCTCCGCCTTTCACCCCTTTTCCGGCCGATTAAAAGTCTTGGAAAAATCCAGAGTGAGCAGGAAATATAGACTCAAGAGTATCAACGCGCCCATCCCTAGAAACATCAGCCGGTAGGAATATGCTCCCAGGTAGGCGAAGTGGTCCAGAAATTTACCGTTGAGCAGGGGAATGCCCGAGCTGACCGGCAGGGTCAGGACCGGGGCCAGGGCGAAATAATTGGTGGCGTCAGCCCGGCCGGAGAAACTCTTAATGGCCGGGGCATAGATCAGCATTCTGATCGCCCTCGAGGCGCCGAGGAGGAAACTTGCCAGTAAAAAAGACCAGAGCGAGCCGGAAAGAAAGAGGAGGCCCACTGCCATAAGGGATGTAATTTTCGAGACCAGGTATTTATTCCTTAAATTTAATAGCCCTATCCAGCCCAGGAAGGTATTAACAATCAGCGAACCCAGGTGGTTGAGGGCAACGAACAGGCCGGCTGCAATAGCCGGGCTGATTCCGCAGTATTCGGTGGCGTAATTCGCATAAAAAGAGACAATGCCTATGATGGCAAAGAACTCCAGATCTGCGGCCAGGAAGCGCAGGAATTTTTTATTTTTGAATATCGCCTTCAGGTCCGCTAAGAAGCCGAAGAGACGGGAAGATGAGCTGTAACCGGACTTTTTTTCAGGATGCTCCCTGGTGATCAGGAACATAAATGAGCCTAAGATGAAGCAGAGTCCGACCAGGGTAAAAATCAGACCCGAGCCCGCGGCTGAAAAGGAGTACCTCCGGACTATCTGTATTAGTAAAAGGCTGCTTAAGAGCTTGGCGGAACTTTGAGCGATCATCATAATCGAAAGGGCGGAAATGACTTTTTCTTCTGAAAAAATCTTGACCAGGTAATTCTGCCAGACCGGAAGGATCATCCCCACTGCGATGGAGAACAGGCTGTAGGCGGTTAAAAAAATCGGGATGATCTGCCGTCCGTTGCCCGCTAAATAAAGAAATATGCCGAAAATAAGCAAAGGGACTGCTGCGGCCAGGTGGGTTGCGATCACCGCGCGGCGTTTTCGTTCAAGATGGGAAGTCAGGAAACCGCCCAATAAGGAGAAAAGGGAGCTTCCTATAAACAAAATAGTCGGAATCAGGCCGATAAGAAAGTTTGAGCCGCCCAGGTTACGCAGGAAGAGCTGCAGGAAGGTCGATTCGACAACCACCGGCAAACCGAGCCCCCAGGCAAACTCGACCAGGGAGATACCAGTGGTGTTTGAAGTAAAGTATTTGTCGATGGTCCTTTCGATAATGTGAAAATGAATAACCCGAAAGGAACGGTCCTGTCAAGCAATTTTACAAGCAGCAATCGTTTGGTATTAATCGATGGTATCGATAATTTCTTTCCAGAAATGAACTTCGTCGCAGTTGCCGTTCAACAGATCCGTGATCAGGTCCTTCGAGGCTTCCGGAAAAGCATCCCAATATTTTCGCAGCCAGTTTTCAGGAAGTCCCTTTTGCTCTTCTGAAGACAGAGTGCCCCGCTTAAAGGACACGTATTGAGTTATCATGGTTATGAGCACATCTGGGGGAACAGCTTCGGATTCGGCCGTTTCGGCTCTTGTCCGGGGCAGCCATTCATCCATTAGAGCCTCGATCTTCTCGGCCGGCATGTCCGGGTCCTTCTGGTGGACCAGGTCAGCCACAATGTCGCGGGCTACTTTCCCGATGTCCAGGGTAGCACTCAACTGTTCCTGAATTTTCCGGGCCAGATTTTGAGCCAGTCCCCTGGGATCGAGGCCTGAAAGGCCTGGAGTGGGAGCTCCTGTCCTCCTCTTCAGGGCTTTATCGATAACTTCAAGCTCCTCATGGGTGGCCTGATTCAAGATAAAATCCAAAATGTGATACAGGTCCTCTTCTCTCGCCATAAGCCTCGAGTCTTGCCGGTCAGACTCCAATCTCCCGGCTAAATTAATAGCATATTTACTCTTTTAAGTATAAGATAAACTTTAAAAGAGCTTCAATAAGCAGGCGGGGGAAAAATGAAGGTCCGAAAAGCGTATGCGGATTTGAAAGATATTTTTTTTGCGGCCGTGGAGAGAGTAAATCCGTATAGGATGATTGTGAATCATTTACGGATCGAAGGAAATGTATTGAAGGTTTCCTGGGAGGGCGGGGAGGAGAGCTTCGATCTAAACGGTTTTGAGAGAGTTTTCGTTCTCGGAGCCGGCAAGGCAACGGCGAAAATGACCCTGGCAGTGGAGGAAATCCTTCAGGACAGGATCGATGAGGGTGTGATTTCCGTAAAATACGGACATACCGAAGATTTGAAACGGATCAGGGTAATCGAGGCGGGACATCCCTTTCCGGATGATAAGAGCGTTCTGGCCGCCCGTGAAATCCAGGCTCTGGCCGAACGGGCGGACGAGAAGACCCTGGCGATCAACCTGATCTCAGGAGGAGGCTCTGCTCTGCTCACCCTGCCTCTGACATATACCTCGGGCGGAGAAGCATGTTCCCTTTCCCTGGAGGAAAAGCGGGAGACCGCCGGGCTCTTGCTGGCCTGCGGGGCGACGATTCGGGAGATAAACTGTATCAGGAAGCATATTTCCCGGATCAAAGGGGGGCGCCTGGCTAAAATGCTCTATCCCGCCACGTCACTAAATTTAATTCTCTCCGACGTGGTGGGAGACCGGCTTGATACGATAGCCTCGGGTCTGACCGTTTTTGACGAGACTACCTACGGGGAAGCAGTCGAAATCGTCAATAAGTACTCCCTGGCCGGTAAGCTTCCGGAAAGAGTTTTAGCAGTCCTGAAAATGGGCCTTGCCGGGATGATCGAAGAGACTCCGAAATCGGAAGACCGGGCATTTTCTAAAGTCATCAACATTCTGATCGGCTCGAATTATACCGCTCTTCAGGCGGCCGCGGCCAGGGCTGTAGAATTGGGCTACCACACGGTAGTCTTATCTTCCCGGATTACCGGGGAAGCCAGGGAAGTCGCCAAAGTCTACGCCGGGATTGCCATGGATGTTAAAAAATATGGACTGCTGGCGGAAAAACCGGCCTGTATAATCGGCGGGGGGGAGACAACCGTAACTATCCGGGGCGGCGGCAAGGGAGGAAGAAACCAGGAAATGGCCCTCTCTTTTCTGGCTGAGCTTGAGGAAGATCCGGCGGAGGGTATCACTTTCTTATCCGCTTCGACGGATGGCAATGATGGTCCCACCGATGCCGCCGGGGCTTTCGCCTCTTTAAAAATACTTGAGAAGAGCAAAAAATCAGGACTATCGCTTGTCGAGAGCCTGAGCCGGAACGACTCGTACCATTTCTTCTCTTCCCTGGGGTATCTGCTGAAAACCGGACCTACCAACACCAACGTCTGCGATTTTCAAATCTGCCTGATCCATTGACAGGCGCAGATAAAAAAATAGCGGCGAAGGGACTTGAACCCCTGACCCAGCGGATATGAGCCGCTTGCTCTACCGACTGAGCTACGCCGCCATGAATTATAACTGTCGCTAATACAGTTCGTTTGAAATATAGCAACCGGGCTATATTCTGTCAACAACTCATGCTATTTCACTATTACCAAAAATAAATCTTGACCTTGACCTGGAAGGCATTAGTTTTTAGAATCCTTTATATGAAATGGCATAAAGGTGATCCATTTGAGCTATGACAAAAATGAACCGACTTGAATCGTATTTGATAAAGGCGCTGAGCCATTCGATGACGGTGCATCGGATGGAGAAGCTGAGCCGCATGGTTATTCCCGGTTATGACCTCCATAAGCGCTCCGGTTTCCCGGAGACGATACCCATTCCCCAGATGGATGCGGCCCAGCAGGTAGTTTCTGACATAAGTAGTGAGGGGCTGCTGATTCGGTTCGTGGAAATTCTCATAGAAATTGACCGTGACGGTCTCATGGGGCGGTCGATGTCGATAAGGTCCCTTTCCCAGGTAATCGATGAGCTCGAATCGCTGGGATTTATTTTTCATGAAGGCTATGGGGTCTTTATCGAGAGAGGGGGAAGGGTCAAAACAAAAGGTTGGGGGATTTTACGAGAAGAGATAAACTATGAGTTTTCCTTTCTCAGTCTGGATATTGTCGGCAGTTCGGCGCTGGTGAGAAATTATCCGGAAAATAAAATAGCGAAAGCTTATAAAGACTTGAACAGGATCATAACGAAGATCGTCGAGAGGCGTGAGGGCCGAATCTGGAGCTGGGAGGGCGACGGAGGGCTGGCGGCATTCTATTTCGGAAACAAGAATGTGCAGGCTACTCTGACGGGGTTGGAAATTCTGCTTGAGCTTTTCATGCATAACCTGCTCGTCTGTCCCTTTAAAGAACCGCTGCACATGCGCCTGGCCGTTCATACCGGACCCTGCCAGTTCTTGAATAATGTAGAGGAGATTCGGAGTGAGACTCTAAGGCGAATCAGGCTTATTGAATCTAAATATACCGAAGCCGACGGTCTGACCATTTCCCCGGGAGTCTATACGGATCTCGGCACGAAGCTGGAAAGATTTTTTAAGCCGTATGAGATATCCGAAAGGAATTTTCTCTATACATATAAAATGGATTGGGAGTGACAGGTGGATATCCTCGTTTTTTCCGCTTCCAGAAAAACGGCTGAACATTTTCGCCTTCAGCGCAGAAACAGCCATTTTTCAGTGCCCCGGTTTCTGCCCCGGGAAGAGCTTAAAAGCAGCATCAGCCAGGCGCCACCCGGTACTTTGTTCTACCTCGACGTGTCCGGATTGGACGAAAAAGATCTCTACAGGAAGCTGCGCCTTCTTTCAAAAAATGAGAATATCTTTTTTGCTGTCCTGGATCCGACTGGCCTGATTAAAGATGTAGCCGGGATCTTCCACATCGGAGCAGTTGACTATGTGAATAGATCGGCCCTGCAGGAAGGAATTACCTCGAAGAGGTTAAATAAGATTTATAATTTTCTCCAGACCTCCAGGAAGGAGCTTCTGAAAGAGGCCAGACAGATTCAAACCGGCATTTTCGGGCACCATTGGATCAGCTCAGGCAATACCTGGCCCGATGTTGTCCCGGGTAAAGAGCAGACCTTCGGTTTCATGTTTATTGAGCTTGACGGAAAGGAGGAGATGGAGAAGAGTTATGATCGGACTAATCTTGGCATCGCTTTGTCTTCTTTCCGCAGGTATATAGAAAGCTCGGTAAGATTATTCAACGGGCGGATCTGGATCTGGTCGACTTTCGGAGGATTAGTACTTTTTCCTTTCAATTTAAAGGAATGCGCCCTGGTCCAATGCGGATTCCGGATCATGCTTTTTAAGCACCTCTACGACATCGAAGAATCCCAGTTTCCCAATCTTATTTCTTTCCGGATGGCCTCTCTTATCGGGAACACGGTGTATTCGAAGGATGATACCGGGCATATTGTCTCTGACAGTCTCAATTCTATCTTTCACCTGGGGCAGCATTTTGTAAAGCCAGGTAATTTCTGTGTTACCGAAGAGGCGCTGCACTTTGCCCGTCCGGTTTTCAAAGACTATTTTCTGGAAGAAGAAAAATTTGAAGGAAGAAGGATCTTCCGGATGCGGCATCTGGTGTATTCGGGTTTTAACAATATGGGGTGAAGGAAAGATCGATATTTAAGAATTATCTGTATTTAAAATGGCGTTTTCTGCTGCTTTTTTCCATAGCAGCAATTCTCTCTTCAATCTCGACCATATATTTTATACGCTACCTCATAAAGCCCAATACCGGACTGGTTGTCAACTTTCCCGAAGTAATTTCTAAGAACGGGAAAGTGATATTTTCTCCAAAGACCCCTTTCTCCCCGGCTGTTTCATCCGGGCTCAGGCCGAACAGCGACCAGATCCTGCGGGTAAACGGATATGCGGTTCATGGAATTCGGGATGTGGTGGAGGCGGATGCCAGGATCTGGTCTTTCGATCCTTTTCCGGTCGAGGTCTTAAGAAACGGGAAGACCAGGGAGACGGTGCATATTACTCCCGCCCTCACTCCTTCCAGGTTGGATTGGGTGTTTGTCCTCATCTTAAGTATAGCCCTGGCTTTTACGGTTTTTTATCTGATTTTTAATCTTCCCGGAGATGCGGCCTCCAATTTTATTGCTCTGGCGGGACTGTTTTACCTGGTTTTTACCTGCGTAAAGCCGTTTTACTATGAAAGCTTCCTGGCAAATTCATTAATTCACCTCGGGAAGCTTACTTCCTGGTTCATGGTGTTCTTCGGTCTATATTTCCCCACCCCGAAAGGCAGTCGGTCGGTGCGCCTGTCGATTATCGGATTTATTTTGGGGATCTATCTGCTCTTTATTACGGTCCGGCTCTTTTACTATTTTAAATGGTCAGCCGGGGGAGAAGAAATCTGGCTGGTCCGGTATCGTTTTCTGGGGATAATAAATAATATCTCGGATGGAATTGCTTATGTATTCTATGCGGTCCTGCTGGTAATTTCCTATGTCAAAACACCCATAATGAAAGAAAAACGGCAGATTGAGTGGATTCTGGCCGGTTTTCTCATCGCCATCCCCCCTTATTTTTTCCTGGACCAGCTTCCGATCATCCTGGGTGAGCCGCCCGGCCTGCGTATCAGCATGGGAAATTTTGCCAATCTATTTTTAGTATTTGTTCCCCTGTTTTTCATTATCGGGCTGATCAAACACCGGGTTTTCAATATAAAGTTCTTTGCCGCCCGCTACCTGGTCTATGTCTTATTGGCAGTAATAATCCTTTCCTTTTTTACCGTTCTTTATGAACCAGTTGAGAGACTCTTTATTTATAACTACGGGCTCTCTTCCCGGGTGGCCGGTTTCCTGGTGACAACGTTGCTGTTTATATCACTGGTTCCGCTCCGTTCCCTTTTTATAAAACTGGTGGAGCAGCTCTTCTACCGGAGCCACTACCGGAAATCGCTGGAATATTCAACCAGCCTGGAAAAAAGAAACATGGAGCTGAAGCTGATTATTGACGAGTTGAACAGGCAGAATATCCGTTCTTTTCAAAGTGACAAAATAAAAGAGCTGCGCGGCATTATTACCGGAATAGCCCATAGGGTGAATAATCCGGCTAATTATATCTCCTCGAGCTTGAGTTCCCTGGAGAGAAAGGTCCGGGAGTTGTTTAAAAACATTAAGGGGGCAAAATATACTTTTCCCCTCGATCTGACCGTCCCGGAAGAGGAAATCATTCGTTTCATCAATATCGCCCAGGAAGGCGATCTGCTCATTAAGGACTTTGTTCGCAAACTGGTCTCTTTGACCGGCCCACGGTCGGCAATTACGGTAAGCGTCGAGGTTTCTCATTTGCTAAAAAATGCGGAAATCGAGGTTCGGCAGAAATATACCAATGCTCCTTTAAAGCTGCGGGTGAGAAGCTCTTCGAAACTTACCTGTTATCCAGGGGAAGTCATTCAAGCCCTGCGTTATGTTCTGGAGAACGCCCTGGACGCCAATGAGAATATTACAGACGAGATCGTCGTCACAGCAGAAGACAAGAACGGCTACGTCATGATTGAAATCGAAGATCACGGTCTGGGCATCGACGAGCTCAACCTGAAAAAGATTTTTGACCCATTCTTCACCACCAAAGCCGGGCATGAGGGCCTTGGCCTGTATTTCTGCAAAACCACAATAGAGAGAAACTCAGGTTCCATAGAAATCCGCAGTAAGGCGGGGATCGGCACCAAAGTAAGATTGATTCTGCCCCTGGACGAAAAGGGAAAATCTTAAAAGGGTAAATGGATGTATTCTTCCTCCGGATTGTAGATCGGGACGATATGGGAGGCATCAACTTCGAGGCAGTAGGATATGTCCTCGGAGAAACCCTTCTTCTTTAGAGTGCGCAGATGCCGGCAGGTCTTCTCGTTTACCACTTCATTGACATTTCTAGCCGCCAGGAGAGCGGCGCTCCAGGCCAGGTCTGAGAGGCTGAAGCCATTTTCCACCAGTATGCGGGCGATGAGCCCAGCCGCATAAAAATCATCGATAGAAAACGATCCTTCGGTTCCGGCGCAGACCAGAAGCATGGACTTATTGCCTGGTATAACTGCGTAAGCGGCAGCGGTTGTATTGCGCAGGCAGGCGATCAGGATCGGTTTTGCCCGGGCCGCGTTCCGGACCGCCCGGGTACCCGGAAAGGAGGATAAACATCAATGTTGCACTTAAGCTTTACATTTTGAGCCGCTTTGATTAGGGTATCTGAAAAGTGAAGCGAAGTTGAAAGGACATGGGAAGCCGCTCTTGAACCTGCGGTCTATCCAGCCATAACCCGCTCAAGGTTTATCGAACGAAGCGGATAAAACCCCGTGTGCCCAGTTCTTTGACTACGCCGGCAAGCTGGTGGAATACTGCACCTTTCCAGCTCTCCTGGGCTGAGATATGGAAGCTGTTGTTGATCAGGGTGTGGCCTGGCTCCCCGATAAGTCCATCTTCGCAGGCAGCGTTACCAGCATGCATAAAATGTTCAAAATGCTGGTCAAGGAATGGAATATTAATATACAGGATGCCGTGAAACTGAGCCTGCTCGAAACCCACGCTGCTCTTGAGCAGGGAAAGATTGCCGATCTTCTGCTTATGGATGAGGCGCTTAACATTAAAAAGGTTATTAAATCGGGGGTAGAATTATCTATTTAATTATTTGGTTGCGGCTTGGGGCTGCGATGGATTATTTCAGATATTAGTTTCTCAATCTTTTCAATGAATTCTCCTGCATCTCTTATCCACATTTCAACATCGCATTTTTGAAAAGACACAAAATCTTTATAATCGCCTTCTTGCCTGCGATCAAACATATCTGAATAGAATTTGCCTAAACGAGTTTCAACAAGTCCATTTTTAACAAATTCTTTGTTGAATAGAGATCGGATCCCGGAATGCTTTGAGGAAGATAGTCCTTTGCTTATCAACAGCGCATTGACGGCGTAGAACATAGAATAATAAATGCGATTGACTGTCGATTCCAGAGTGACTGAGGTAAAATAATTCTTTGCATCTGATAGCGTGTTTTTTGCTTTTTCAATTCGGTAATTAACTAGTTCTATACGCTCTTGTTTCATACATAGACACCCTCACTATCTACGTTCCAATGAAAAGGCATTTCATTTGCCAGGGGTGATTTCCAAAAATCTTTTTTTTCAATTATCATGCCAATTATGAGGTTATAATTCAGTTCAATTTCGTATTTAATCCATGATATTTCACTTCTTAATTTTCTATCTATTTCGGATTCGGTTAAAATTAGCAAATCAATATCAGAAAGTTCTGAATCATCTCCCCTTGCTTTTGAACCATAAATGATTATTTCAGAACCAGGATCTTTTTTTAATAGCTCATTTTTAAACTTTTTAAGACCTGCAATCTCATTTTCTTTAAGGTTTAATAGTTCAATTGTTTTCATAGAAATATACACTCCATTAATCGATAAGGTTTTTATAATTCTTCAAGGGAAAAAAGTCAAGAAAGCAGGCACATTCTGCGAAAAAGCAGTTGAAAATGCTCCTTAAATAAAATGAAACCCTTTAACCGCTTCAACAAAAGCAATTATATTATTCCAGGGAAAGTCCGGCTCCAGGAGATGGCTGGGTGCGATTAGCAGCCCGCTGTTATAACCAATCTTGAGCATGATTTCTTCCACGGTACGTTTTAGCTCAATTGGAGTGCTGAAAGGCCTCGTTGTCTGTGTACCGATTGCGCCCCAGAAAGTCAGTTTATCTCCGTAATCCTGCTTGATCTTTTTCGGGTTCATACATTCCGGCTGTACAGGATTTAATATAGCCACGCCGACTTCGGTAAGATCGGGTATAATTTCCTCAATAATGCCAATCGATGCAAACTTGCCGGCAATCTTGCATTTGATATCCGTCATACGATCCAAACAGCTTTGAGCGATTTCCGGATTAAGCACAAAATCAATGAGCAAAGTTTCCATACCACGCAAATACCAGGCAGGTTCGAAGATATCAATATTTACTCCTCTGCTGATGGACACATAATCTTTGCTCTTTAACTCGTCTACCTGCTCAGAAAGCCCTTCTTATCTGTAGTCAGCCATTATATCCGGAAGGGGGGAATTCCATACCTGTTCAGGCGTCTTAAATTTATGCATAGGTGCAACCATTCGGCTAAAGTGGTAGGCGCTCCCCTTTACGCTGCCTACACCCCACTCATTGATTGTGTCTACAGGCTCCAATCCCTCGAAATACTTTGAGTACAGGGTGCGAACTGCAAACAATCTGGCCTTCTCCTCATATCTGCACAATATTATCATGAATCGGAAACTGCCGGCTGGCAAATAGAGTAGCCAGTGTGCCTTTCTTAAATTTCAGGCTGGCCAGACCGCCCAATTCTATCCGCAAGTCAGGATCGACCGTAGCCTTTAATTGACACTCATCCAGCTCATCGTCAATAAAACATCAGTAAGCCGGTGATGTGGCAACACAGATCCAGAAATGCCCCGCCGCCGCTCTTACTCCGATCTACGAACCACCTGCGATTATAGGGGATTTTGGCGTTATTAAAATCAAAAAGGTCTGTTCTCTCCATATGCTATTCCTTTGAATTTTTTTGCGCTGAACGCGCAAAAAATATAATAAAGTCCAGCGCCCAAGCCTATTTTATTGGACTTTGGCTATAAAAACTTAGGTTGCGGATGAAATCAGCGCTGGGCAATACCACTCAAAAATCTTGTTTTTTAACAAGATTTTTGCAATATGGTTTCATCCTGTGGATTACAATC
>CAZERV010000049.1:0-22496 GCA_964514815.1 uncultured Spirochaetaceae bacterium
GGGCATTTGCGGGTCAAAACAGTTCTTCCCGACCCAGGGGGTCGGATGAAACCACTACTACTCTTCTAAGCGCCGGTAAAGAGATATCGGCCGGCAGCGCCCGGATCGGGATTTCTGAAATGACCGTCCTGAAAGGAATAGCGCCAGGTTTCACCCCGGGTCAGCAGCAAAGCAGGCAGAATTGGGAGGGTCTCCTGGGCGAAGAGATAAAAATCGAAGGGTTTTCCGGAAATCTGGGCGCCTATGGTGTTCTCGATGGCTATCTCTGGAGCACAGGCTCTTCAATGATAGGGGGGGCAGGGAAGATTGGTCTCGGCGGCATACTGGCGCCCCCGGATAATAATTTCACTCTTTCCGGCGGCGGGGTTCTTCTGTTTTACGACCGGGCAGGTCAGTCCGACCCAGGGGGTCGGATGAAACCACCCTACGCCGGGGGTCCCTGGTTTCTGTATCCCGAGGGGGAGTTGGTTCTGGCTCTTTCCCCGGTCCTCACTTTTAAAGCCGGGGCCGGGCCTTACTTGAAGCCCCTGGCTGACCCGGAGCTTTTTTACCTGATTGCTTATTTGGATCGCCCCATTTTCCAGCCGCAAAAGGGATTTACTGTTAAATCCGGTTTTCAGCTTGAGCTTTCGACTGAACAGAGATTAAATACCTTTTTAGAATATCTTGACGGCAGTTTATACCGGATAAGCGGCGACCGATTAATGCTGGTCGAAGAAACGGAGCAGCTCGTTCTTTCTTCAGGCCTTTCCTGGAGGATTTTCGGTTCTAAAGGACCAGAAGGACCAGGGCGCCCTCCCGGGCCCGGCCTGACTTTGGGCTTGAATCATAAACTCAGGCTTGCTTTATCCCCGCCCGGACTTACGCTGCCCGATATCCTCTCCAATACAATGCATGCGTTTCTTAAGATAGACTTTATTAATATACCGCTGGAGTTTATAATTAAATGTTTGCTGGGCTCTTACCCGGAATACGAATTTGATCAACGGATCGCCGGGAACTGGTATCGAGGCTCGAGAGGCTGGTTATCTATAAAAACGATCTGGACATTCAGTGAGTTGAGCACTCTGGCCCTCGGCTTAGAGATCCTTAATCCGGAAGAGCAGGCCCAGGTCCGATTCCTGGTAAGTCTTGGAATCTGGAAGATAGAGGAGTAGGAATTGGTCGAATTTATTTTAAAAGGCGGAGTGGTTCTTCTGCCGATCATAATTCTTTCCATAGCAGCCCTGGCACTGATTTTAGAAAGGATCGTGTTCTTTTACCGGCTCAGGGAACCGAATACCGATCTGGGCGGCTATATTGTAGGACTGCTTGAGACAGGAAACCTGGCCAAAGTATTCCTGGATCTCGAAAAGAGCGGCTCGCCGGAGGCACAGGTTCTGCTTGCCGGCCTGATTGCCCGAAATAGCGATCAAAATACAGAAACGATTAATTTGAGGATGGAAGCCCAGGCTTTAAGGCACGCCGCCGCCCTGGAAAGAAATATTGCCTATTTGTCGAGCATCGCCAACCTTTCGACTCTGCTCGGTCTCCTGGGCACGGTTATCGGGATGATCATCTCCTTTTTTAATTTAAAAGTTTCCGGTATTTCAGACCCCGCTCTGCTTGCCGGAGGTATCTCTCAGGCCCTGATTACTACGGCAGCCGGACTCACCGTCGCTATTCCCTGTCTGCTTTTTTTTCATATCTTCAAACAGATTGCAAATCGAACGATTTCACGAATGGAAATTGCCGGCTCGGAGCTTCTCTCTTTCCTGGCCAGGGAAAAACCGCCCTCAGGATAAAACCATATACCATGGAAGAAGGCCTGGTTGCTCAAGCAGTTATTCTCGCTATCCTCTTATTCTTTTCCGCCTATTTTTCAGGCACCGAAGCGGCTTTTTTTTCATTGAGCAGCCTGGAGCAGGACACTCTGAAACGGAGATCCCCCTTATTTTTAAGAAAGATCATGGAAATGATTCTCTCCGCACCGGATGATATCCTGATCACGATTCTTACGGGCAACATGTTTGTAAATATAATTGCTTCAACCGTGGCCGGGCTCCTGGGAGACCGGTTGTTTGCCTTTGATTCTGAGCTTTTTTCCATCATAGGTATGACCCTGCTTCTGCTCTTGATAGGCGAGATGACGCCGAAAAACTTAGGCGTGAGGAATTCTCTCGCCTTTGCCGGTGTGTCTGCACTTCCCCTTTATTACATTCATATATTTTTGAAACCTCTGCGCTGGGTGTTAAATCTGTCCCCTGGCTTGATTAACCGCCTATTTCCCCTGGAGGTTGCAGACGCCAGGGCTGTCAAGCGAAGGGTAATCCTCTCGGCTGTACAGATCGGATTCAAGGAAGGTATCCTGGATCAATCGGAGCTCAATCTTTTCGAGACCTTTTTTCATTTTCGCAGCAAATCTGCCGGTGAAGTGATGATCCCGAGAACTCAAATCACGGGTATCGAAGTATCCAACCGAATCTCCCGGCTTATACATGATTCCGAAACCCTGAAGATGGCAGGCAAAAACTCTTTGATCCCTATTTTTAAGCGCGACATGGACCACCTCCTGGGCTATATCAACCGGAAAGACCTGCTGGCTTTTCAATTCGGTTTAAAAACCGGAGAGAGCCTGCGAAAAATAATGAAACCTTTTTTAAGCGTGCCGGAATCCAAGAATTGCGCCGAGCTTATGGTTGATATGAAAGAGACAAACACGGAAATGGCCCTGGTAGTAGATGAATACGGCGGCACTGCAGGCATCATAACCTTTCAAAGCCTGCTGGAGGAATTGTTCGAATACTTCTATCCGGAAGCTTTCGAGCAGGTAAGCAAGATCGGTGAAAATCGTTATCTCGTGCCGGGAAACCTGGATATAGATAGTCTCAGGGCCTTGTATCAGGAGGACCTGCCCACCGAAAATCGAACCGTAGCCGGGCTCATTACTCAGCAGCTTGAGGAAATACCGGCGGCGGGCACAAAACTTATCATTGGCCGGCTCGAGTTTATTGTCAAGCAGATTACCAGAAATAGAATTCTCAAGATTGAGGTGAGGAGGCTCGGCTAGAATGATCGTTTTCCAGATCTTACTCTGTACATTGAGCGCCGGTTTTTTTGCCGGTCTGGAGACGGGGCTCCTCTCGGCGGATCAATTGGCAATTTATCTTAAAAAAGAGAACGGGGTATTTTATGCCCGGGCGGCGGATTTTCTGCTTTTAAGGCCTGAGCGGCTGCTCGCAACTACCCTGATCGGCACCAATATTTCCGTGGTTACGGCAGCAATTCTCTTTGCCGCATTTTTACGCCGGTTCGGACTTTCCTGGGGCTCCTGGGCTGGAAGTCTGGTTTTAAGCCTGTTTTTGCTCATCTTTTCCGAGATCATTCCCAAAACTTTTTTCAGGAGGCATGCCGATAACATCGGCACCAAAATGGCCCCGGTGCTGGTTCTGTTTTATTTCCTGTTTTTACCGGTCTCCTTCGTTCTGAATATGATTGTAAACGGCCTTCTTTTCCTCTTCGGTCAATATGAGCGAAAAAGCAAGCTTCCCCAATCAAGGGAAGATCTCAGGCTTCTGGTACGATTGGGATCCAGAGAATTCGGCCTGGACAGGTCCGACCAAAGGGTATTCGAAGATATCTTCGATTTTCGGGATACCCTGGCCAGAGAAGTGATGATCCAGATTCACGAGTACCCGGTTTGTCATATCGATTCTTCCCCTAAGGAACTGGTAAAGCTTGCCCTGGAGAAGGGAATCAGATTTGTTCCGATATATCGGGAGAGGGCGGATAATATTACCGGCTATGTCGATATTGAGGAGATGCTCGGTTTTGAGACCGCCAATATCAAAGATAAGATCAATGAGGCTGTTTATTATCCGGATACCAAGCGGATTCCCGATCTGCTCCTGGAAATGAATACCAAAAAAATCGAAGTGGTTTTTCTCTCAGATGAATACGGGGCCATATCAGGACTGATAACCCCTGCGGAAATTGCCACCGAAATTGTAGGCTTTATACCGGGTGAGCAGATTGAAAAATTACCGGATATTCAGGTCTTAAGCCCGGGATATTACCGCGTAGCCGGGACCACGGATATTGAAGATATTAAGCATGAAACCGGCATTCTCATTGAAAAGGGAAACTACGACACGATCGGCGGGTTTTTATGTGAACGGCTGGGAGAGATCCCGGGGTTAGGCGTTATTTATGAAGAAAACGGTATGATTTATCGAGTTATTGATAGGGATGACCGCCATATCAAAAAGGTGGAGATAAAAAGGAAGGAAAAGAATGAGGCTTAGAAAAAGGCTGCCGGATGAGGACGGGCTCTTGCTTACACCTCTTATCGATATGGTTTTTCTGGTGGTTATATTCTTTATGCTTAATACGACATTTTCCATGAATCCGGCCATAAAGGTGGACCTTCCTGCGGCATATACCTCTCAGGCCGCGCTTAAGGATGAAATTGTTGTAACTTTGAGCGTAAACGGGGATATTTATATTGGAAAATCATCCGTGCCTGCAGGTAGATTTCCCGGGGAATTGAAAAAAGAAATGGCTCGCCTTAATTATAGCCGGATAATTCTCCGGGCCGACGAGGAGGTAAAATATAAGCTTATAATCGAAATCATGGACCTGTCCCGTTTGGCGGGAATAGGCGCGATTTCCCTGGTCACGACCAGGAAGAGCTTATCGGAATGAGAAGAATCATTTACTACCTCGGCTCTTCAATCGCCATCCATATTTTGCTTTTCTTCTTCATCTGGCGCCTGGCTCCGGACGTTCCTTCCTGGGTCGAAGAGAAGCCTCTGCTGGTGGAGTTCCGGCAGGAAAGAGAGGATAAGTCGGAAAAATCGCCTGAAAACGCGGAGAGATTTGATTTTCTGGGCACAGAAATGATTGCGGAGATAAGAGGTCTGCCGGCACCGCTTTCCGGATTGCCCGAAAGGGAGAGCGGCTACAGCGGGTGGGAAAGAATTTCACAGGTTTCTCTGAATAAACCGTCTTTTCCGGAAATCCCTGAAGATCTTTTCATTCCCACTCCCGAAGAAATCATGTCCCGGTTTAAGCGGTCCGAAAACGAAAACTCGGGTCTGCCGGCCGGGGAAGCGCCGGAAGATTCCGCCGGTGAGGAGGTTGAGAGTCTGAGCGCCGGCATAAAGATAGAGCAAGGAAGAGAGTTTAAGTGGGAAAGCGGGAAAAGAAAACTGATTAAATCAACCGGGCTTCGCTTTCCCGAGATATTACTGGAAGAGGGACAGGAAGTTGATGTAGAAGCGACATTTTTCGTGGCGCCGAGCGGGCAGGTCATCCAGGTTGAGATTACCCGGAGTTCGGGGTATACATTGGTAGATAGAGCCGTAGAACGGACCGTGGCCGGTTATTTTTTTGAGGAATCCCAGGTGGACCGGAGAGAGAAGGGAGTGATCAGGTTCCACTTCCGTCTGGAGAGGAGATTTGATTAAAAAGATTGAAGTAAAGAAACTGCACTTGTTCGAAATACTCCTATTCCTTATATTTATGATTCTGAGCTCTCCCTTAATCTATCTATTTAATCAGCACCTGGATCGAAACATGAATGAGCTTAAGAGTAAAGCAATAGAGGTGCTGGAGGCCCGGTTGGGGAGAGAAATAAGCTATGAAAGCATTTCTCCCTCAGTTTTTGGATTTATCGCCGTGCGTGAGCTCAGAATACACAGTTTTTCCGATCCGGAGGCTGTTTTGCTCCATATTAACAAGGTTAAAATCTATTACAACCTGTTCAATCTCCTGCTGACAAAAGACCCCCTGAGCTCCTTAACCGAGGTCCGACTGGCCAATTCCCGGTTCCTGATCGACAGCGAAAGGGACAAAGAAATACTCGAGCTCTTAAATCGAATATCCGGAAAAGAGCAGCGAAGAGAGATGAAGTCTATCGCACCTGCTTTGAAATTGAGCGGGGCTAACATTTCTGTCAGTATCCTCACCCCGGATCTGGGACTGAAGCTGGAGAAACTCTTCTTCAGTGTTTCTTTAAACGAAGGCGTCTATTCCTTGAGTGTACGTACTTCACTACAGCTTGCCCTATTGCCTGGTACGGACAGGACGCTTAATATTTTTTCCAGGGTAAAGATAAACGGTAAACTCGATCAAAGTCTGGACAGATCGGATCTGGCGGTCCGGATGTATTCTTTAACCACAAAGAATCTCACCCTCGGCCGGCAGACTTTCCAGGTAATCCTCAAGGGTGAAAAGATCGAGATTCGTAAAATTCAGGACCACTCCCCCCTGGATCTGCACTTAATACTGGATCTGCATTCGGAAGACCTGACCTTTAATTTTAAAAGCGAGGACTTCAGGCCTTCCAGTGCCTTTAGATTTACAGGCGAGCTTGAGCAGTGGAACCGCTTTCTGGAGAGCTCAATAACCTCGACGGGGAGCATGACTTACAACATTGACTCAGGCGCTACAAGCTATCTGCTCGATTTTGAGGCCGGGATAAGGAGCAAAATATTTCCCCCGGATCTAAAGGTGTCCGCTCATTTATACGGGAATGAAAAACTGCTTTATCTCGATCCCCTCCTGGCTCATTCCGGACAGGGCACTGTCGAATTTGTGGGCAATGTGTCCATGCGAAACCTCTTTCCGGCCGGTTTTTTGCAATTAATCGATATCCGCTCCTTTTACGGGGAAAGTCTCAACGCCGCCTTCAAATTGGAGAGGGGGGCAGAGAGCCTGAAAGTCAGGGGCAGTAGACTTGTTATCGGCAGTGTCGATTTTGATGCCTTTGATCTTGAGTTCGTTCCGGCGGGAAAATATTTCAATTTCACTCTATCCTCATCCATTTCGAAAACCCGGCTGCCCAACTCTATTAAGGCCGCTGGGAAACTATCTTTGAGTCCCCGGCCAACGCTCGAAGCGGAGGCCGGGTTTTCAGATATTCCTTTAGACATACTCTACAGGCTGCTGATCCCGGAAAAAGAGTTTATCCCTGCCTTAAACCGGTTTTTACAGCCCCTTCTTCTATCGATGACCCTCACTGCCGGGGTGGTTTCATCCGACCCCCTGGGTCGGACTGATTTTAAGAATTTTGAGCTGACCTCTTCAGATGTTAGGCTGGCCGACTCGAATGATGAGAATAACTCACTTCGTTTGTCTTTCACCGGCAATAATCGAACACTCTCGGTTAATGACATATCTGTCGACTGGCAGGACTATGAGCTTTCGGGTCTCTTCAGGACCGAGTCAGTCGAAAACGGGACCAGTTTTTCTTCTTCACTGACTTTTGAGAAGGTCCCCTATGAGTTTCAAGGCTCTGTTATTACCGGAAAAAAGATCGAGCTTTCCGGCTCATACGGCCTCAAATTTTCCTGGCTCTTTTCAGGACAGGGAAGTCCTCACATCTATCCGGAGTCGGTAGTTCCCCTGAGGGGCAGCCCGTTCGAGCTTGAGACCGGGGAGTTCCCGTTGCCTTTCAAAGAAGGAACCATGTTGGCCACAATCGATCTGGTTGGAATCAGGACCAGGGAGGGATTCCTATACGCCGTTTCCAGGCAAACGGAAATGAAGAATATTCCCATTTTTGCCGTGGCAGAAAACAGACTGGCGGTAACCTATTCCCTGAAAAGAAATAAGCTGAGCCTGGAAAGAGTGATCTATGAAGACGAAAACTCGACCCTGGAGGGCGGGGGAGAATTTGAGCTCAGCGGATTAAAGCCGGTGACAGGCCGGGGAGTTATAGAGCTCGGCAGCAAAGATAGTCCTGAGCATTATTACATTGTCGCCGAGGTATTGAGGAATGAGGTGAAGGCCGATTTTTCCTTTCAGCACGCCCCGCTCAGAAGGCTGGGCGAGGCGATTATTTCCGGCGCTGTTTCCGGTTCGGTATCAGCACAGGGTGAGCTTACCAGTCCGGAAGTCGAGGCCTCCCTTGTACTGAATGAAGGCCGGCTCAATCTGGATCCATTGTCCCTGGAGCTTTCTATGCGCTACTCGGAGAATCGTTTGAGCCTTGAAATTCTCAATCTTGAATACCTTACCCATCGAATATTCGACGGGCAGGGCTGGGTCGGACTTGAGAGCGGTGAGTTTGAGTTTCTATCCGGCTATCGGGCGGATTATTTCGGGGACATTGTAGATCTGAAGATCAGTTTAACAGGAAGCCTCAAGGATCCGGTCAATCAGGCCTCTCTGAAGAAGATTTCTACGGCCGGTCTTTCCGGCACTCTTCGACTTTCGGATATCAGGGTGCAGGACCAGGAGCAGCCCGATTGGATCGTGAGCCTGGAGACAAAGGATGAAATTCTCTTCGTCGATGGAGGCCCTAATGACGCGATTCACGGCCAGTTTTCCGATTACGGAGTCTTTACGCTGAATCTGTTGGACCCCCTGCCCATTCAGGGAACTGCCGCCGGTAAGATCACGGGCGGGCGCATCGAGTCCACTTTCAATGTTGCCAGGTTCGATATGCAGGTGATTAATGCAGTAACCTATACCGATATATTCGCCTTTACTCAGGGGAGCGCCCGGGGAACATTGAGGATAACCGGTCCGATCAACGATCCCGACTACTTCGGGACCCTGGAGGTAAGCGGCGGGGAGCTGCTCTTTATCCCCTCCCCCGATCCGGTAAGCCCGATTAACGGAAGATTGGTATTCGATGAGAAGAGCTTCACCATGGAGCGGACGAGTAGTTTTTGCGGCAGCGCCAGGGTGACGGCGGAAGGAATCTTCTATATCGACCACTGGGTGCCGGATGCAATCGAGCTGACCTTCTGGACGGAGAGCGAGCCGGGCATCAGGGTCCGGTATAAATTCGGCCGGGTATACACAGATGGGTACGTCAGCGGTGTGGTGAGGGTAACCAGCGACGAAAACTCCACCAGGATAGAGGGCGATCTTTACGTTGATTCCTGCCGGATCGCCCTGGAAGATATGCCGCCGGAAAGCGAAAAAGCCGTTCCCCTGACGGTTTCCATGAATTTTCGCACCGGGTCCAGGGTCGAGTTTTACTGGCCTTCATTTACTTTTCCCATCGTTCGAGGTTATGCCAAACAGGGCGAAAGGGTCTCGCTCGAGGTAGATGGTATGGAAGGAAGGGTCGTATTGAAGGGAGAAGTCGAGATCCGGGGCGGGGAAATATTTTATTTTGACAGGAGCTTTTACGTAAAGGAAGGCAGCATCACTTTCGGCGAGCCCTTCGGAGAGCCGGTAAACGTAGTAGATCCGTTCATAAAAGTCCTGGCAGAGATCCGGGAAAGGGACCAGAACAACGAGGAAATCAGGATCTACATGGAAGTAAATAACAGGTTGAGCCAGTTTTCTCCCCGGTTTTATTCCGAGCCGTCCCGCCCGGACATGGAAATCATGGATTACATCGGAGGGTCAATCTTCAACCGGATAGAGGAAATCGGATTCGGAATATCCGCCGCCATGCTTACCAGCGATGTGGTTAGCCAGTTCGGGATTTTATCACCTTTTGAACAGGCGGTCCGGGAGCTACTGGGCCTGGATCTTTTCAGAATCAGGACCCAGGTCGTTCAAAATGTTCTGATCGGCAAGCTTTTAGGTGAAAATTTCTCAAGCTTTGTGATTAATCCCCTTGACAATACCACCCTCTCTCTTGGAAAGTACCTGGGTACGGATTTATTCCTGGAGATGTTGGTGAGGTTTCAGGCGGTGGATGTACTATCACCTGATTACACGGCAATCGGCCAGATCCAGACCGAGGGAGAAATTAATTTTGAATGGGCGACTCCCTTTTTCCTGCTGGAGTGGACCTTCGCGCCCAGTCATCCCGAAGACCTTTTTCTGACGGATAATACTATTGGGTTAAAGTGGAGATTTTCTTATTAAAATCCGGTAATAAAGATTTCAGGGAGATTCTATGCGGAAATTGTTTTTACTTCTCTTTCTTTTATCTGCGTTCAGACTGTCCGCTCAGGAGGAATGGTATCTGGATAAGCCTATTGCTGATTTTGCTTTTACCGGGCTCGATACGGTTTCAGAAAACGAGCTCAGGCCCATAGTTAGGCCCTATATCGGAGAAGCCTTCTCCCTGGATCTATTCTGGGAAATCCAGGAAAAAATGTACGCTCTCGATTATTTTGAAAGCATCGAGTCCAATGCCCTGCCCGGGGATGAGCAAAAACAGAGCGTCATCATTGAGTTTCGAGTGGTGGAGAAGCCCACCGTTTCGGAGATCGTGCTCAGGGGGAACAGAAGAATAGGCAGGGGCGAGATCCTGGATAAGATCCTCATCAAGGATGGAGATATGATCAGCCGGGCGTCGGTGAATATCGATGCCGATGCCGTTGTTGATCTGTATCTGGAGAAGGGCTACCTGGATGCCCGGGCCACGGGAAGTATTGAGCCCGCAGAAGAAAATACGGTCAAGGTCATCTTTGAAATCATTGAAGGCTTTCAGACCACCATCAGGGAAATTAATTTCTCCGGCAATGATTTTGCTTCCGACAGCACCCTGCGCAGAGTCATGGAAACCAAGACCCAGGCCATTTTCTCCAGCGGAATATTCCAGGAAAGCAAGTTTGAGGAAGACATTGGAAGAATTCAGGATTACTACGGCGAAAACGGATTCATCGATGCCCGGGTGGAAAAGGTGGACCGGAAAATCGAAAAAGATGAGAAAGAGGGTAGAAACTACCTTATCCTGACCATCTTCATCGATGAGGGAAAGCAGTACACCTACGGCGGCATGGGTTTTGAGGGAAATTATATCTTTTCCGATAAAATCCTCGGCGACCTTGTTCGCCAGGAGCCGGGGAAGATTCTCAACAAAGCCAGGCTGGAAGCTGATTTTCAAAGAGTTGCGGACCATTATTATGAAAACGGCTATATTTTCAATGTCATCAACCGGGAAGAGAAGCGGGATGAAAATAAGAAAGAAATCACCTATACGATCAAGATCATAGAAAATGACCGGGCCCATATCGAAAATATCATCATCAAGGGAAATGAAAAGACAAAAGACTTCGTTATCCTCCGGGAGATGCCTTTCGAAGAGGGTGATATCTTCAGTAAGAAAAAGGTGATCCAGGGACTGAGAAACCTATATAATCTTCAGTACTTTGGAGCAATTGCTCCTGAGACGCCCGAGGGCAGCGCCCCGGGCCTGATGGACTTAGTAATCAATGTGGAAGAGGGCTCAACTGCGACCATCAATTTCGGGATCATGTTCTCGGGAGGCGATTACCCGGTTTCCGGCATGCTGAAATGGGCCGAAAATAATTTCCTGGGCCGGGGGCTGACTTTCGGGGCTGACCTGGAAATCTCCCCGCTCCGCCAGATGGTCTCGGTCCGCTTCGAGGAGCCCTGGATGTTCGGAGAGCGCTGGATGGGGGGAATAAACCTCAGCCTGGAGCATGCCATCGTTCCTAATGTTTATTCGGACATGAGATGGCCTTATTTTACCGGGGACGAGGACAACGCGGTCCCGGACCCTTACACGGGCAGATATGTTGATCCCGATACGGGAGATCCCTCAACCCCTGCAGCCGGCGGCATTACCGACTTCGAATATGACCTGCGCCACGGCGAGAACCTGGCCGAGCTGTATGCCATGGACTATGAGCTCTGGAAGATCTCCGCCGGCCTGAGCACCGGCTACCGCTTCTGGACACCCGCCGGCTGGCTCGGGGTCCGCTCGGGGATCAATACCGCTTTAGAGTTCGTTACTTATGACCCCGAGGTGGACAGGCCCTTTGATAAGGAGCTGAGGGAGAACCTGGGCCTTTGGAGCGTGGTGAATAAGCTGGGCATAACCCTATTCTGGGACAACCGGGACTATTTTTTGAACCCCACGAACGGGTTTTACGTGGCCCAGGGTTTTACCTTTGCCGGGGGCTTCCTCTTCGGCATGAGAGATTATATCCGCACCGATTCGACCCTGGAAGGTTTCCTGACCCTGTTGGACCTTCCTGTAACAGATAACTGGAGCTTTAAAATGGTCCTGGCCGCTCATAGCTCAATATCATTCATTCTTCCTCAATTCGGAGGAATAGAAAGGACCGTTCCCACCGATCTGCTCTACATAGACGGTATGAATGTGGCCCGCGGCTGGCCGTTGCAGAAGGAGAAGAGGGCTTTATGGGACAACCGGATCGAGCTGCGCATTCCTCTCGCCGAGCAAATCCTCTGGTGGGCCTTCTTCCTGGACGGCGCGGCCGCCTGGAACGAGATAAGCAACATGGAGCTCATGACAATCGATGATTTTTATTTCAGCCTGGGGGGAGGAATTCGCTTTACCATCCCGCAGTTCCCGATCAGGCTCTATTTTGCAAAAAGATTCCAGTTTCGAGACGGGGTGCCTTATTGGGTGGAAGGCGATCTGCCGATCTTCGGAGTCACCCTCAATTTTGTGATTTCACTCGGCGGCGATACATTTTAGGGGACAGTTATGCGAATTAACCGTAAAGCCTGGCTGCTACTGTTCTTAATGGTTCTGGCGCCTGTCGCCGTGTCCGGGGAGCAGATTACCAAGATCGGAATCCTGGATATCGAAAAGGTATACGCAGTCTATTTCAGAGAATCCAGGGCCGTGAAACAGTTACAGGAAAAACAGTCCTCGATTCTCAAAGAAATAAACCGGATCAACGAGGAGATCTTAAATCTAGAAAGCGAGAAGCTGGCCGCGGAAAGCCGAAACGATATGCAGCGGGCCCTGGAGCTGGATACGGAAATCTTCAATAAGAAACAGTACCGGGAAGATTTCAAAAGGATTAAGATGCAGCAGCTTAATAAACTCTCTGAAAACCTCTATCAGTCCGACGAATTCCTGGACGAGCTTTTAGCGGCCATAAATTATGTTGCCGAGAGTGAGGGATTTTCGGTAGTACTGAACAACTCCAGGCAGTTCAGTCAATTCTTCCTCTTCTATACCAAGGAAATCGACATAACCGAGAAAGTCATTCAAGAGCTCATGACGAGGGCGGGCCGGCAGTACCCCGGCCGGACCGGCGGATAAGAGATTGGGAAGACTCTTAGCCGTTGATCTGGGAACGGTGCGGGTAGGGCTGGCGATTTCCGATCCGCTGAAGATGATCGCCTCTCCGCTTAAGACCCTGGCTTATAAAACCGAAGAAAAGCTTATCCGGGAATTGCTCGCCATTATCGATGAGAGGGACGTGGAAACCGTTATTGTCGGTCTGCCCTTGAAGGAAGACGGCAGCGAAGGGGAAGGCTGCCGGCTGGCCAGGAACTTTGCCGGGCGCCTCCGGGAGCATGGGATCGTAACGGCGCTCTGGGATGAACGTTATTCCAGCCGGAGGGCCGAGAGCCTCCTGATGGAAGGCGGATTTAATCGCAGGCAGGCGGTGCCAAAGATCGACAAGATCGCCGCTTCCTATATTCTTGAAGACTATCTTGAAGAAAACCGCTGACCGGTCATCCGCTGCCTGAGAACCGCTTATCCAATCAGGCAAAGAGATCGATCTGTCTGTTCGGATCCTCCTGGATCGGTACTTCCTCTGCTTCGGGCTCTGAAATATTCTCCTGGACCGGTTCCTGACTGGGCTCTTCCGGCGGAGGAGTCGGATTTACATCAATCCTTTCAATTTCCATATTGTCCTCCCTATCTACATCTAATATAATACAATAAGCATGTCCAATACAACCCCCATGATGCAGCAGTACCGGAGAATCAAGAACGAATATGCCGATGCCATCCTGTTTTTTCGATTAGGGGATTTTTACGAAATGTTCGAGAATGATGCCGTGGAGGTATCGGGGCTGCTGGACCTCATTCTTACCAGGCGGAATAATGTACCGATGTGCGGCATTCCCTACCATGCGGCGGAAGGCTATATCGCCAGACTCATCAAGGCCGGAAAAAAGGTAGCCATTTGCGAACAGACCCATGTTCCGCAGAGTGGTTTCATCCGACCACCTGGGTCGGGCGGGATCGCCCGGAGAGAGGTTACGGAAGTCATCACCCCCGGGACAGTCATTGATGAGAATCTTCTGGAGAAGACGGCTAATAACTACCTCGTCTGTCTCGGCCGGTTCAAGGGTTTCATCTCCCTCTCCTATATCGATCTTTCCACTTCGGATTTCAGCTCTACCCATTTCCCGGTTGAAAATAGTATCGAACGGCTCAAGAAGGAATTACTGCACCTCGCGCCCAGGGAGATCTTAATCCAGGAATCTCTGCTTGAAGAGGACGATGCCTTAAAAGATCTGCTCTATGAAAGGGAGGGATGCATTTTTAACAGGTATCCGGATTGGACTTTTGACCCGGAAACAAACCGCCTGCGCCTGCAAAAACAGTTCAATATGGCCAATCTAAAGGGTTTGGGACTTCAAGAAGATGCGCCGGAGATCATCACGGCCGGAGTCATCCTGGAATATATTACCGATACGGCTGGAAGAATTTTACCTCATCTTCACAACCTCAGAATATATTCGGAACAGACCTACGTGGGTCTCGATGAATCTACCCAGAGAAACCTGGAGCTCATTTCGAACCTGCACGATCGTACAAAGAGATATTCCCTCCTTGAGGTCATGGACCAAACCAGGACGGCCATGGGCTCGCGAAAATTGAAGCGCTGGATTTTGGGTCCGCTGAAGAGCGTAGAAGAGATTGATCAGAGATTGACCAGGGTCGATTTCTTTTACCGAAATCAAATCCTGCTTTCGAAAATCAGGGAGCAGTTGGGCAGGCTCTTCGATCTTGAGCGCCTTTCAAGCCGGGTGGCCATGAAAAAGGCTCATGCCAAAGACCTGCTGGCTATCAGAACATCGTTTACCGGGATACTTTTGTTAACCAATCTGCTTACTCCCTATCCCGAGCTTGAGCCGATGATCCGGGTCGTTACGGAGAACCTTGATTGCATCCAGGGGTTGGAAAAACTGCTCGTCGATTCCATCATGGAAGAGCCTTCTCTCCTTTTTAACGAGGGGAACCTGATCAAACCCGGGTATAATCAAGAGCTCGATAGATTGCGAGAGCTCAAGAGAAATGTCCGGCACGTCCTGGAAGAGTATCTCAAGAATGAAAGAGAAAAGACAGGAATCGCTTCTCTGAAGCTGAAGTATAACCGCATTCTGGGCTATTTTCTGGAGGCAACCAGGCCTAATCTGCACCTGGTCCCGCCCTATTTTATCCGGCGTCAGACCATTGTGAACGGGGAAAGGTACACCACAGAGGTCCTGGCGGACAAAGAGGGTGAGATTAACAGCGCGTCTGAAAAAATAATTCAGTTGGAAAAAGAGCTGTTCCTTGAAATAAGGACGAAGATAGGGGATGCGATCAGGATTATCCAGGAGCTTTGCCGGGTTTTTTCGGAAATGGATGTTCTGCAATCATTCGCCTTTACCGCCACCATCCACGGCTATGTGCGGCCGGTTATAAAATCAACCGGGGTGCTTAAAATAGAAGATGGTCGCCATCCGGTGGTCGAAGCCAACCTGCCGGCCGGATCTTTTATACCGAACAGCATTCATCTTAGCAAGTCCTCCGGGTCTTTAGTCCTACTGACCGGCCCGAATATGGCCGGAAAATCCACTTTTATGCGCCAGGTCGCCCTGATCGTTCTCATGGCCCAGGTCGGCTCATTCGTCCCGGCCTCTGAGGCCAGGATCGGGATTGTGGACAGTATTTTCTGCCGTGTAGGGGCAACGGATAACCTGGCGCGGGGAGAATCTACTTTCCTGGTGGAAATGAATGAAACCGCCAATATTCTCAGATCGGCCACTCCGGACAGCCTGATCATCATGGATGAAGTCGGGAGGGGGACCGGTACGAACGACGGGTTGGCGATTGCCTGGGCGATTTTGGAGTTTTTACTCGACCGGGTAAAGGCAAAGACCCTCTTTGCCACCCATTACCACCAATTAACCACCGTCAAACATAAAAAACTCTTGAATCTTTCCATGGCTGTAATGGAAACTGTCGAGGGAATCATTTTCCTTAAAAAGGTCCGGGATGGACCGACGGATAACTCTTACGGCATTCATGCGGCTCAGTTAGCCGGTATTCCGGATGAAGTTATCCAAAAGTCAAAAGCCCTCCTTGAAAAGCTCAATATAAAGGACGACCATGCCGGCCCTCTTAAAGATATCGATTCGAACCGACAGCCCCTTCTTTTTTCTCCTCTCGAAGTCTTGAGGGATGAGCTGTTAGGCCTCGATCTTACCCGGACTACCCCCCTGGAAGCGTTGAATAGACTCGCCAGGTGGCAGGACGGTCTGATCTCCGAGGGGAAATCCTGATTTATCCCAGGAGATTAAGCACATTCTCCCTTTTCAGTCGGATGGGAAGATCCCCGGCCTTTTTTACTGCCCCGACGATGCTTTTTAAAGTGTCTTCTAAATCCGGTGCTTCTTCCTTGCCCAGGACAGAGCGCTTATTCTGCTCGGCGACCTGGTATTCCCCGAGCTTTGAGGCCATTTGGGCCAGTTCCTTTTTTACTTCTTTGATGAGAACATTCAGGGAATCCGGATCTTTGGCGGAAAGAATATCGCTGAGCTTGTCCGCATAGGCGCTTAAAACTGTTTCTCCTTCATAGGTAATTCGGGAAATATAATCCGCCGCCGTCAAGGATTCCGAATCGAACAGGCTGGTGAACCCCTGAAGACCGCCCAGAATAAGCTGGGTTTTTGAGATCGCGCGCTGGAGTGAAATAATCTCCTGCTCGTCCCTTCGGGTCGGATGAAACCACCTGGTTTTCGGGAGACCGGAGCCATATTCAGTGGAAACGTAAGAAGATTTCGGGGATGGACCTGTTCCAGGAAGTTTACTGGCGCCCGTCTTTTCGCCCGACCCTTCGGGTCGGATGAAACCACTTTCCGTAGGTTTTTTCGACGAGTAACCGCTGTGAATAATGTTCATCTTATATCCTCCCAGTGGATAATTGATGAAGTGTTATATCACAAAACAGCATTATTGTCAAATTTAATGCCTGGCTGGCAGCACTGACGCATCAGTGCTTTTAATGGGATCAAGCGATCAATCAGTCACCTCAGCATATTCCTCTACCGGGACGCTCACCTCAGTTTTCGGCTTCTTTCCACTGTGGTAAATCTCAATAAACTCACGCTCGATTCTCTCGAGTACTGGTCCCTCATAGTAACGCTCTCCGCAATAGGTGCATTCTTCGCAGGGCACGTTGTTGACCACCAAAAACTTGCCCTCATGGCGGTAGATGTACTGTACCTTCTTCTTGGCAAAGTTCTTGTTACCACAAAAATTACATACCACTCTCATCTTACTCTCCTCGATCGTAAGGACTTTTGAACTTAGGCGGCTTAGGAACGTAGACAGTGATGATTACCGCATACTCTTCACGACGTCCACAGGCCACATGGATCGGCTTACCGGTTTCGGTAAAACCGACCACAAGACAACTCTCTCCACGGCCGGTGTCCTTGTATTGCTCCAGGATACGTCCGGCAAGAATCGCTTCTTTGACTTCCATCACGGTAAGGTTATCGTTGTTCCGCTCTTCATCTCCGTGCTGACTGAACTTGTAACGCCCAGATCGAATTCGATCCTGAATCCACCTAATAGAAAGCCCCATCAGTAGTTGCGAACCCTCAACGAAGCCGAACTTCTCTTTTTCTCTGCGGTTTCTTTCTCAATAACGTCCAACGGCTCCATTAGCGCAACTCTTTCCTCTTTCGGAGACGGTCTCTTAGCCTTCGATGCTTTCAACGTTCATCTGTTGCTTCCTCCTGTATTATAGTCAAGCCTGTGAATGGGTCAACCGATCGACTCCGATTGACTACTGGTCCTACACACAGGTGCAAAGCTGGGTGGTACTGAGGTGCTTATGGCCAAGGAGCCACCGGATATAGAAGAAGATCCAGGTGATGGGCCTGTCCCCGGCTGCTTTTCCATTTTAAAGCTTTCAGACAGTTTCCTGGCGACGGTTTTTCCGCCCGACCCTTCGGGTCGGATGAAACCACTTTCCGCAGGCTTTTATGACGGTTAACCGCTGTGTATAATGTTCATCTTATCCCCTCCCAGTGAATAATTGATAGAATATCTGATCTCAAGAAAGCCTTGTTGCACCGTTCATAAATGTTACACCTGTTCAAGGGCTTGCTGGAAAGCGAGACATGGCGAGTGTGATTTGTGATGACCTTTCAATAAATTGCGCACGGGTGAGCTTCCGATTGGCCTCCCGCCGGGAGGCCATCTGAAGCAAAAGGGTCAAAATTCCGTAGATCATCAGACAAGTGAGTTTGTGTTTGAGTTTCTTTGGATTCCTCGAATCAGGAATATTGGCAATTCGCTGTAGGAGAAGCGGAAGCTTGGCTCCGGGGATAGCGGTTTGTTACTAAAAAAGTGGATAAGGATTCTAATCGCCCTCGCCACCGAAGCGTTCCCGCAGGGCCTTACGGAAGGCAGGGGGGTTTATGCCGAGGAGCCGGGCCGCCTTCTCCCGGTTGCCCCCGGCCCTCTTGAGGGCCTGATCGTAGAACTCCCTCTCCACCTGGAAGAGTAAGGCCTTCAGGTTGAGCCCTTCGGCTGGCAGGCTCACCGGCACATGGGGAACGGTACGTTCCTTGTGGAAGTAGCTCAGCACCGCTACGGGTAGCAGCTCTGGGCTTATAGGGTTACCCAGGGCGGTGGCGCACATGGAGGTAATAAAGTTCTGCAGCTCGCGGATGTTGCCCGGCCAGGGGTAATCGAGCAGAAAGCGCATAGCCTCCTCGGATATCCTTTTGTCTTCCTCGTACTTCTCGTTCCAGGCGCTTAAAGAGCTCTGAATTAGCAGGGGGATGTCGGTCTTGCGCTCCCGTAGTGGGGGCAGAGCCAGGGTGTACTGATTGAGCCGCTCGTAAAGGTCCCGCCGGAACGTGCCCGCTTCGATAAACCGCTCCAGATCCTGGTTGGTGGCCGTCAGTATGCGCACGTCCACCTTCACTTCATTATCCGAGCCCACTGGGATAAGGGTCTTATCCTCCAGGACGCGCAGCAGCTTGGGCTGGATTTCCGGGGGCAAGTCGCCGATCTCGTCCAAAAAGATGGTGCCCCCTTCGGCGGAGCGGAATTTGCCCAAGCGGTCTCGATCGGCCCCGGTAAAAGCGCCCTTTATGTGGCCGAACAGCTCGCTCTCAGCCAGGGAGGGCACGATGGTGGCACAGTTAACGGAAATGAAAGGCCGGTCGCTGCGGGAGCTCTGTTCGTGGAGGAAACGGGCCAGCAGGCCCTTGCCGGTGCCGGTCTCTCCCAGGATGAGCACCGAGATATCGTAGCCGGCCACCCGCCTGGCCTGCTCCAGGACCTGCAGGAACCCGGCGTTTTCCCCGACGATCCGGTCGCCCTGCTTCAGGGAATACCACCTGACCGGCCCGGCAGCCTCTTCCTTCTCATGGACCACAGGTGGCACCCTGGAAGAAAGACTTACTTCTGGGAGCATCTCGCTGTCCAGGTTGACTTCCCGTACCTTATAGGCCCCGCCGGCAAAACGGGCCGGGATGCCCTGGAGCAGCCGGGCCTGAAAGACCTTCGATTTTGCCAGCAGGAACCAGGCGGTCTGCATCTGGGGTGTGCCCGGGTCCAGGAGCACGAAGAACTCCGCCCGGTGGTGGGCCAGGTCCTGAGTGATCCGGACCAGGGTCTCTTTCAGCTTGGTGAAGATCTCTACGTAATCGATGGGTGAGTCCAGGTCCAGACTCACGAAGTAAAAACGGCTCCCCTCGCAGAAGGACCCACTGATTTCCTCTACAGTGCGGGCCCGTTCAAGGTAGTTCGGTCCGGTGCAGAACAGGTAGATGCAGGAAAACTGCCTTACTTGGAGCAGGGAGAGGAGGGGCCCGTACTCCTCGTCCCCTTCACCGGAGCCTTCGACGTAGGGGTCCCGGTTGGCCACAAAGGAAAACAGGATCTGCTGAACAGCCATATCTAGAGTATAGAGCGCTTCCCACTGCGGCTCAACAGGATTTTCTTGTTCGTACTCAGTAAAGCCTGCATCTCTGGTTCCTTCCCCCGGTACATTCCAATTGCGGGCCATGCTTATTTTAATGCAAAAACCATGCCGGTAGGAATTAGGGCAAATAGGGCAGGGCTGAGTGCTTTCCGCCGTAACCTTTGTTTCACCGGGGTAAAACTCAAGTTTCACTATTTTGCCCCGAGACGCCGTTGGTGAGGGGAATACCCCTGTATAAGGAAAGGGGAGGGAATGGCATCGAGCCGATCCGCTATTTTAGCGGCAGAAACGGCTGTGCCTACCTAAAGGCCTACTGCCACCTGCGTGAGGAGGTACGCACTTTCCGTACCGACCGCATCCACTCCTGGACCGAAGTGGAGGAAGGCCACTCCGCCTACCAGCCACAACCGCGGAACCCTGCTCCGGTGCCCGTCCAAACATCCGCCCGTACGACGTCTTCGGTCTCAACCATATCTTGGGAGAACCGCACTCCCCTTCAACCGGTCCAAGCACACATGAACTCTCCTGCAGCCTCCGCCGCCAAATCACGCCCCCGCTGCCTGCGGGTCCTATTCATCGTAGCCCTGCTCTTTGTCGGAGGCAAGTGGCTGTTCCAGGGGGGCAGCCTGGCGGATGTACTGGAGTCGATCTTCGCCTCCGGACAATACAGGGAAAATAAGTTCGCCTATACCGTTCCCCAGACCATCATCCGCTTCCAAACAAAAGGAAAGAGCAAAAGCAAGGAAAGGCCTCTGAAACCGTACCACGGCCGGCAGTTATACACCTCACCTACCGGGGGACGGCGATAACGGGGATCCTGGAATATGGAAACTACAACTACAAAACCCAGGAATACGGCCTTTCCTTATCGAGCCTGCGTTCCCTGCACCTCGAGATCAACTCTGTCCTGTTCCGGCGAGCGACGGGCATCCAAAGCGAGAACCTGGAAGCCCTTTATGCCGGGGCGGACACCGACCGGGATGGCTACCTGACCTGGAGGGAGATCCAGGGGTTCCAGCGGCTGCTGTTGCGCCGTTACAACTACCGGAACAATGCCACGGCATTACGGCCGGATGATTTTATCGCCCTGGGAGGCGGGGACTGTGAGGACTGGGCACTGGTGACCTGCGGGCTGCTGCGCTACTGGGGCTGGACAGGCTACGTAGGGGCTTTCTATCCCCCGATGGGCGGCAACGGGCATGCGGTATGCCTGGTGCGCTGGGCCGAAAAGCCGGGAGGTCTCGGTACTACTACCTGACGATGGGCACCACCTGGGATGGGGCGGCCATCCAGCCGGGCTACTACGTGCCGATCGACTACGAGATCGTAGGCGGCAGCACCAATGCCATGGGCAGGAACTGGAAGCTTGAGAACCTCTTCACCCCGGAGAAGATCTATAGGAGCGTGATGTGATAGGGAGGTTTGAACATGGGAGCACATTACATCTATTTGTACAAATTAAACAGATTATACACATTTTGGCATGATTATTGCTTAATTATTGCTATGAAGTGGATAAAGTGTCTGACGTCAACTATTAAATTTGATATTTCTTATGTTTGGATATATAATAGGCTTCTCTTAAAGGCATTATTCATGCTTACCTCAAAGATCATCGAGAGAAAACTAGAAAATCATCTAAAGCCCATTAGGGGGCGGAATTGAATCAATATGAAATAGCGATTGCGGCTCTTCTCCATGATATAGGCAAGTTCAAGCAACGTGCTTATGAAGGAATACAACATGATGGCTTTCCAAAAGAGATGGCAGGGCAGATTCTCCCCGGCGGTGCCAGTCATATGCACGCGCTATGGACGCTTGATTTTTTTGAAAATGATTTAATGCCTCTCTTAACTGATGCAAGAATTTCTTTTCCAGATTGGAACTGGAGACAAATTGCCCGTGTTTCAGCTGCTCACCATAATCCATCCGACAGTTATGAGGAATGTATTACCGAAGCAGATAGGTTATCGGCTAGATATGATAGAGTTAACGATCCAGAGTACCACTATAAACGCGGAGATTATTATAAAAAAGGATTGAAACCTGTATTCAGACAAATTTCACTGGATGATTCCCAACAAGACTTTCCTAACTTTATCTATCCAATAGAGAAGATGGGAACCGAATCAGTGTTCCCGATTAAAAGTACTGAGGAAGATAGCCTGGGATCTGCATATAAGCAATTATGGAATGAATTCTTGCAAGCGCTTACTTCACTTCCTAATAAAAAAGATCTCTTTGTACAACAGTTGCAAGGAATTCTTGAGCGATATACATGGTGCATCCCGAGTGCCACAAATGATAAGTATAATGATATCTCTCTTTATGACCATTCAAAAACTACCATGTCGATAGCTATTTCTTTACACCTCTACAAGGAGAAAGGAGGAAAAGACAAGCCATTCCTATTCTTCTCTGCTGATGTATCCGGGATACAACCATTCATCTTTCAAAATCTCTACGAGCATTTTAGAGGGAATTCCAAAATCATTAGAGCACGTTCATTTTATATATCTATAATAAGCCAGGCATACTTTCTTACACTCTGTAGGGCCTTGGGGATAATACCTTTTGTAGACATTATAAATACTGGAGGAAAATTTCTCGCAATATTCCCCAACGTCGAAGGGGTTATAG
>CAZERV010000050.1:0-6866 GCA_964514815.1 uncultured Spirochaetaceae bacterium
CAGCAATTCTCGGTGAGGCCATGGACGGGGTAGGTTTGGGATTAGAAGTAACTCGTGGGTGTCAGGTTAGAAGGAAATATGGACGTTTTGCGTCCATATTTCCTTCTCGCTCTAAGGGAATGAGGGTATTACCTCAAAGCTCAGACCTTTCAACCACTCCTACCTTTAGAAGTCTGACTCAGAGTCATGTTCTCTGCAGTTTAAAGGAAAGCAGGTTGTGGTGCGCTCTCCATGCGGGAGCCGTCCTGTCAGAAACCCTGCAAAGGAATTGCTTCTTGCAATGGAATTGAAACCTTGCAATAGAATTGAGTTTGACTCTATACTTTCTTCAGTGGCTCGCCTTCCTTTTGTAACAATAAGCTATGCCCAGAGCATCGACGGAAAAATTGCGACCTTAACCGGCCACTCCCAGTGGATCTCCGGGCCCAGGTCTCTGAAGCTGGCTCATCGCCTCAGGCGGGATCATGATGCCATAGTCGTGGGAGTCGGTACGGTTTTAAAGGATGATCCGGAGCTCACATGCCGGTTAAAGGCATGTCTTTCACCGGTGCGGGTGGTGTTCGACTCGACTTTGAGAATACCTCTCGAAAGCAAGATCGTCAGTACCACTTCTCAAGTGCCCTCGATCGTGTTGACGAGGGAGCCGGTGCCCGAGTCAAAGAGGCGGCAGCTCGAAGAACGGGGCGCTGAGGTGCGTGTGATTTCCGCCGATAACGAGGGTGGAGTATCGGTGCAAGCGGCCCTTGCGAGCCTCTCGGACAGCGGGATAAATAGAGTATTTGTCGAGGGTGGCGGCAGGCTCATCACCTCTTTCTTAAAGGCGGGAGTAGTGAACCGAATGCTCGTTGTGACGGCTCCCCTCATCATAGGCCACGGGATCCCGGCCATTGGCGATTTGGGTATTCTCGATCTGAAGGATGCGCTGAGACCCAGGCGGTTCAAATCGAGGAGATTGGGAGCGGATCTCGTTTGGGAGCTCGATTTTTTTATGGATAATACGACAGCGGAGAATCATGCGTGAATAAAAAGAAAAAGAGACCGTATGGCGCTTGGCAATCACCGATCTCAGCCGATCTACTGGCATCTCAAGGTATCAGTCTGGGATGGCTTCAGGTTTCCGGTAAAGACGTCTACTGGGTTGAAACCCGCCCGTTTGAAAGCGGTCGGTACGTCATAGTCCGGCGTTCGGCCGATGGCAACGTGAACGATGTGACGGCCCGTGATTTTAATGCGAGAACCCTTGTTCATGAGTATGGGGGAGGAATGTACGTGAGTACTGGCAGTGCGGTTTACTTCTCCAATCACATCGACCAGCGCCTTTACCGTGTAGACCGTTTGGGAGTTACACAACCGATCACCTCAGAACCGCCTGCGGACAGAAGCCTTCGGTATGCCGACGGCTTTTTTACGTCGGATGAGAGACATCTCGTCTGCGTGAGAGAGATCCATGGCGCTGGAGGCGATGTAACCAATCAGCTCGTTGTGCTGAATGTCGATGGTGCCGGAGAGCCCGGTATTATCGCAACGGGAAACGATTTTTACTCTTCGCCGCGGATCAGTCCCGACGGGAAGCGAATCGCCTGGCTGTGCTGGAATAATCCTCAGATGCCGTGGGACGGAACGGAGCTATGGGTCGCCATGCTCGACGGTAATTTTCGGGTGAGCGAGAAGCGGCTCGTGGCAGGGGGCACGCAGGAGTCGGTCTTCCAGCCTGAGTGGAGCCCGGATATGACGCTGTACTTCATCTCGGACAGGACAGGGTGGTGGAATTTGTACCGGGAAGTTGAAGGACGCGTTGAGCCTGTTGTTTCAATGAATGCCGAGTTTGGCCAGCCTCAGTGGTTGTTAGGCTATTCGCGCTATGGATTTCTTGCAGACGGCCGCATCGCAGCCATTTACAGCCAGAAAGGATTTGATCATCTGGGGCTTATCTATCCCCGTGAGAACCACATGGAACCGGTTAGTTGTGAATACACGTCATTCGAATGGCTGCGTACTGATGGTACTCTTTTGTGGCTCATTGGTGGAAGTCCTACTACCAGTTCCGAGGTTTTCTCCCTTGATCCGTCGGACGGATCCATCGATGTTGTTAAGTCTTCAACGACGTGTGAGCTGGATTCGACCCATTTCTCACAACCGATAGCAATCGAGTTTCCCACTGAGAGCGGCCAGACATCACACGCGCTTTACTATCCACCAGAGAGCCCGGATTTCGAGGGAGGGGAAGATGAGCTTCCCCCCTTAATCGTAATCAGTCATGGAGGACCCACCGCGGCTACAAAAAGTCACCTTTCTTGGAGTATTCAATTTTGGACCAGTCGGGGCTTTGCCGTGGTTGATGTCAACTACAGAGGCAGCACCGGATACGGCAGGGACTACCGCGAACTACTGAGAGGCAGCTGGGGTATAGTTGATGTGGAGGATTGCATAAATGCTGCAAAGTATCTGGTAGGTCAGCGAAAAGTAAATGATGAGCGTATAGCGATTCGTGGACGGAGCGCGGGAGGTTATACGGCCCTGAGAGCGCTGACATGGAAATCATTTTTTACAGTCGGGGTAAGCTATTTTGGAATTGCAGACCTGGAGCGATTGGCAAAGGATACACACAAATTCGAAGCCCGTTATCTCGACTATCTCATAGGGCCTTATCCGGAGCGGAAAGACCTGTACCTTGCACGTTCCCCCATTAATTCCGTTGAAAGGCTGAACTGCCCAGTCATCCTCTTTCAGGGACTGGAAGATAAAGTTGTGCCCCCGTCGCAGTCGGAGATTATGGTCCAAACCCTCAAAAAAAAGGGGGTACCCTTTGCCTATCTGGCTTTCGAGGGGGAGCAACATGGATTTAGGAAGGCAGAGACAATTATCCGGTGCGCGAAAGCGGAGTTGTACTTTTACGGTAGAATCTTCGGCTTTACACCTGCTGATTCAATCGAGCCGGTGGATATCGTCAATTTTGCACAGGATACGAATGCCAGGGCGGTCTACTTTAAGGCGCCGGGAGAAGTGGAATTGCGGGAGGAGAGAATCCGGAAACAGGAGGGCACGGTGCTCGTTGAGTCGCGGCTCATGGGCATCAGTGCCGGAACCGAGATGCTGCTCTTCCGCGGAGAGATGCCGTCCGAGTTGGACTCGGATCTGACGATTGCATCCCTTTCGGGAAATCTGGCCTATCCCGTCAAGTATGGTTATATCAATACCGGCAGCACACCCGCAGGAGCAAGAGTTTTTTCGTTCTTTCCCCACCAGGATCGGTTCTACGCGAAGGAAGAAGAATTGACCCCCCTTCCTGACGGCATGTTATACGAGGATGCCGTATTTCTTGCCAGCATGGAGACGGCTGTCACGGTGCTGCAGGACGCCGCACCCGTTGTTGGCGACGATGTTCTCGTCTTGGGGCAGGGAGTGATAGGTCTTCTTATAGCCGAGATCCTGAAGAGGTCCCATTTCGGCCGCGTCATAACTCTGGATCGATACGAGAGACGCAGGCACGCTTCGGCTGAAATCGGGTGTTTGACCCTCTCTCCGGATGACTCATCGGTGAGCCGAAAGATTAGAGAGATGACAGCGGGGCGGGGAGTCGATGTGGCCGTCAATGTGAGTGGGACGGGGGAGGCCCTCGATTTGGCTCTTGAATCCCTGGCCTTTGGCGGTACGGTGGTCGAAGCCTCGTGGTACGGCGAGAGGAAGATCACCCTTAATCTCGGCACAGCTTTTCATCGCCGGAGATTGAATATCAAGTCCAGCCAGGTTTCGACAATCGATCCCAGCCTTACGGGAGGTTGGACCAAACGGAGGAGGATGGAAGTGGCCATGGAGCTGATCGAATCCATTCGCCCGGGCAAGTACATCACGCACACGATGAGGTTGCATGAAGCGCAGCAGGCATACACCCTGCTGCGAGATCACACGGAAGAGACGATCCAGGTCGTTCTGGAGCCATAGGAGAGAACATGTACAGAGTCGGTATCAAGAGTCAGTTCACGTGCAGCCATTATCTGGTCGGGGATTTCCAGGAGGAGTCCCGGCCGCACAGTCATGTCTACACTGTGGAGTGGTCCTGTTCTTCCGGAGGACTGGACGAGAACGGCTTTTCCGTAGACATCTCTCTTTTAGAGGCGACCCTCGAGACGATTCTCAACAGAGTTACCGGTAAGCTATTGAACGATTTTCCCTTTTTTCAAGATAAGCAGACCAGCGTGGAATACTTTGCCGTCTTTCTATACGATCAGTTGGTGGGCAAACTCGAGGAATCGGGATTTGATTTTAAGAGGGTTGAAGGGTCCGAGATTCGGATTTGGGAATCCGACAGCGCCCGGGCATCATACCAGCCCTAGGGGAATCAATCGGTAATTTGACCCGCCAGCACCAGCAGCGAGATGACCAGGAAGACCCCCTGCAGCGCGAAGAGAAGCACGAGTGCTATTGTGAAACTGAGAGTGACGAAGATGAAGCCCAGCAGGATCCGGTGAGCGTGAACCAACAACTCGATGATGTGAGAGACGAGAAAGGGGAGCACGGGGATCAGAACATAGGTCAGAAGCGGAGGACGTCCAAGATACCTGGCCCGGTATGCCCATCCCATGGACACTGCCAGTAGTGAAACGATCAGGTAGAGAAAGGGATTGAGAATCCTCATTAGGAATTCCATCTCGATGTCCTGTCTGTCGTAACCCGCTCTCTCGTAAGAATCCCTGATTTGCCACAACTCACTTATACCCAACCTGAAAATACTCTTTCGATCAGGGTTGTAGTAGGGGAGGTGCTGAATTTTCTGGTTCAGGGCAACCATGTGTCCCTTCTCCCCGGGACCTCCGACCTCGTACTGGGGATAAAACGTGCTCTCAGGATCGTTTCTATGCAGGCATTGCATGTTGATTTGGTTTTCGGTCAGTTTGCCGTATGGTGCTGTCAGATGGAGCATCAGCCTCCCGTCCCGACTGATAGTAAAAATTATAATCGCACAGGGCCGGGAATTTAAGACGGAGAGGGCATTTTTCTCAGGAGGTCACGGAGAGAGGGCCTCCAGGGTATACCGGTTGATCTCGCTGTTGGGCTTTCCGGATCTTGACGTAGGGAGGTTTCAGGTCCTTTAATATCGGATAGTGCCTGGTATTGAGGGTTTTAAACTCAGATTCATGGATTACTGCCGCGGCAGCCAGCAAATAATCTGCCAGGCCAACACCATGACTCTTCAAGAAGTCCCGTTTGTAAAGACCGCCAGATTTCGCAATCTCGAGTGTGACAGGAATGATGGGGAAAAGCCCTACGAACTCGTCTATCTTCTCGCGTTCATCCTCATCCCTTATCCCAGCGTAGAGCTCGGCAACTACAATCACCGAAAGAAGGATCTCCTCCGAATGCGTTTTACGTATTGTATGGCACCTTGGCTTGTCGGATGAGATCGCTCTGTTTTTTCCCACTCTTCATCGACAACTTGCTCAAAGCCTCACGCTCTTCTTTGGTCAAATATACTTGAAAAGACTTTTCATGACGATCATGAATGTCAGCTTGTGCTAAGAGCAGGAAGCCAACTGAAGATAGATTGAAATTCCGCAGCTCCAAAAAGACCCGGCCGGTTTCCTGATCCGGGTCAGCGAAGAAAACTAGATCTCTTCTTTGGAGAGTACGTACATAAGCTCGTCAATGATCTGGACTTGCTCAGCGCCACCTGTTGCAATGGCCTCCGTTACACAGGTCTCGATATGCCGTCTTAGTATTATCATACCTACACTGTTCAACGCGGCACGAACTGCAGATATTTGGGTCAAAATGTCCACGCAGTATTTCTCCTCTTCTATCATGCGTTGAAGCCCCCGAACCTGTCCCTCGATGTTTTTCAAACGTCGAAGCGCTTTCAGGTTCACTGGATGCGGTCCATGTTTATCTTGGACCGATGTTGCCTTTTTTCCTTCTACTTTAAGCACCGGTTACTCCTTTGCACATATCAGGATTTTTAAGTCAATTAAAACACCCCTCCTGGGTATTCTATAGTTAAAATAAGTATGCATTTGGGTAATGTCAAGTTCAACATTTGTCCACCGATGATTCTATGAGGATTTATTGCATTTGACTTTAAATGAAAAGTTGTGTATATTTTAGATGCTCCCCAGGGGGGTATGGTATTCAACAAAATATCAAAAAATATCCTGCCTGGAAGAATAATTTTTTTGCAGGAGGTGTTCTATGGCGGTTGATCCTGTATGCCGCATGGCAGTCAAAGAAGATACTGCGCAGTTTACGAGTCAGTATCAGGGAAAAATGTATTACTTCTGTGCAGCCGGATGTAAGAAGGCTTTTGACGAAAATCCGGAGAACTATATGCCGGCAGAGAAAGAATAACCAGGCAGTACTACAGTCTTTTTCGAAGGAGGGCAGTATGATCGATGGTCTGGTGCTGCAAAATCAGGATTTTACGATTGAAGGCCGTATCGATAAGTCTGATTGCAAACGTATCGAGGACACTTTAAGGAAAATTACCGGTCTGGCAACTGTAGAAGTTGGAAACGCAAAGGTCGCCGTAGAATTTTACCCTGATCTGCTCAGCACAGCAGCAATACGAAGCGAAATAGAAACACTCGGGTACAAGATAGAATCAAAGGCAAAGAGCCGCAATCCCTTCAAGAGATTTGTCAATCGGCTTATAGAGTCAAACGAAAAGACCTTTGGTAACGAAACACTCGATTGCTGTAAGCTTAACAATCAGCCCCATTTGAAGTAATCGCCTATTTTAGGGCATCCCGTACCTGGGCGACCAGGGTCTCGGCGGTCATGCTCTCGATCTTAAGCACTATTCCCTGCCTGAGGCGATGCTTCCGGCAAAGAAGTATTTCCAGGCAAGCTTTTCCCAACGCAGCACTACCCCTACC
>CAZERV010000050.1:6966-22232 GCA_964514815.1 uncultured Spirochaetaceae bacterium
CTTCGGTACCCTGGCGGGCATCTTCGACCTGATGGAAAGTTCCATGGAGCTCTCGCCAAATGGCGACTGGAGCTAATACGGGAAGTGCGGGGCACTGTATTGGAGGTAGGCGTCGGTACCGGGAAAAACCTCCCCTATTATCCGGATCATGTCGAGCTTTATGCCATCGATTTCAGCAGCCGGATGATTCAAAAAGCCCGGGCGCAAATATCAACAGGAACACCGTCCATAATCTGCGTCTGGCCGGTTTCAAGAACATCAGCGTTACAGATCTGTGGTTTGATATTGTAAAAAAAAATATCGCGGTCAACGTGAAGTAGAAGGCGGGAATAAATACCAAAAATATGCTCGTAGAGGTTGACAGACCCCACGGGGGGGGTAAAGTATTTTCTAGTAAGGATGAAATAACCCTTGAGGTTCCGAGAAGGCGAGCGGCGGCTTACAATTTAAGGGACTCAGGTGTATAGAGGAGTACCTTTAGATGATGATGATAATGATGCTGTTTCCATTTTTCTTTATGTCTGACTCGCTGGGAAGCGTGATGAAGAGGAAATTACGGAATAGGAGGCAGTTCGGCCGAAATATCGGGACCGGATTGGGATTGAAAGAGACGGAACACTTAATGGACCGTTTGGCGGATGGCTCCCATGCTCATCATGCCCGCGCTTTTTTAAAAAAAACCTCAAAAATCTGTTGACATCTCATTTCAAACCATATATACTTTATAATTGACTATGTTGATTAACTTAGTGTGGTATTTTATAAATACCTAAAAGGGGCTTTAAAAAGGAGAACAGGATGAGCTTGTTGGAAAACAATGATGATCTCAATGCACTGGTTGAGAATCTGAACCTGAAGCAGAAAATCGAGAGGTCTCTAACCTTAATCGAGGAGGCATATGAGCTTTATGGAGACGGTCTGGTAATAGCGAACAGTCTTGGCAAAGATTCAATGGTGGTGTGGGACCTGGCTCTAAAAATAAATCCGAAGATCAGGGGATTTATCGTCACTACCAGGTACAAACCAGAAGAAACTGTCCGGTTCATGCATGAGCTTACGGCTCAATTTCCGGAGCTGAAAACTTTTAAGAATGATGAAGAAATCCCGGAGAAACTGTACCTCACCGAGCCTGATAGATGCTGTTATCGATTGAAAGTCCTCCCTACCCGCTGGGCGATTGAAGAGATGAATGTTCAATGCTGGGTTACAGGGCTGCGCTGTACCGAAGGAAGAACACGAATGGATTTTCAGGAAGTTGAAGAGCGGGATAAAGGCCTGATAAAGCTCAATCCGGTCTTAACCTGGAAAGAGAGAGAGGTCTGGCAATACCTGGCCCTCAATAATGTGAAGGTCAATCCCTTATATGCCCAGGGATATAGATCACTGGGCTGCGCTCCCTGTACGAAAATTGCCAACGGCCCTGATGAACGAGCCGGCCGGTGGGTGGGAACGAGCAAATGCGGCGGGGAATGCGGCATTCACACCCAGCCGTTAATTGTAAACAAGACTAAAAATCAAATCAATCAGGAAGATGATAATCTGATTAAAGCCGCGACTTGAGCCTGGTCCGGACAGCCGGATTTAAAAGGGCGCGGTTTGCGGCCGGGAGTAAAAATGTTTCAGGTACCCGATGCGGTAAAGAAAGGCCTGGAAGATTACAAAAGGTCTCTGGCAGACTTTCAAAACGGTAAAATATCTTCCAGCCGTTTCAAAGGCGTCCGCGTGCCCTGGGGAATTTACTCGCACCGGGGCGGAAAAACCTATATGATGAGAATAAGAGTTCCGGCAGGCGTAATTACTGCCAGGCAGCTTAAGGCTCTGGCCGCCGCCGCCCGGAAATACGGGGACGGTTCCCTCCACCTGACGACCCGCCAGGATGTTCAGATTCATAATGTAAGCATCGAAGATACGGTTAGCGTAATGGAGGAGTTAAAGGATTATGATCTTTCGCCCCGCGGCGGCGGGGGGAATACGGTAAGAAACATCACCGGATGCGCCCTGGCCGGAGTCTGCCGGGAAGAGATTTTCGATATCAGGCCGTATGCATCGGGACTGACCGAATTCCTCCTGGCAGATGAGACTTCTTTTAACCTGCCTCGAAAATTTAAAATTTCCTTCTCCGGATGCGCAAAAGATTGCTCCGGATGCCTCTTCAATGATGTGGGCCTTGTGGCGGTAGATCATCAAGGCAAAAAGGGATTCACCGTATTTGCCGGCGGTGGGATGGGGGCCAAATCCCGGTTGGGCAGACTCCTGGAGGTGTTCATTCCGGAAGCCGATCCGGGCTACTGCATCACAGCCGTAAAAAGAGTCTTTTACAGGCAGGGAGACAGAAGGAACAAACACCATAACAGATTAAGATTCTTAATAGAAGATATCGGCTTCGAAGAATTTAAAGAATCTTACCTCGATGAGCTTCAGCGGATAAAGAGAGATGAATATATCGGCTTAAGAAGAATGAAGTTTCCGGCCCAATCAGAGACGGATGATGAAATTCCTCTTGCGGATGATCCGGACTATAAGGAGTTCCTCCGCTACAATGTCCGCCCCCAAAAACAGAAGGGCTTCGTGATTGCAGAGCTGCGAATACCCAGGGGAGATATTTCTTCCGAGCAAATGGCTGCTTTAGGCGATCTGGAAAGTAATTTCCCGGGAATAGAGTTTCGCACTTCACAAAACCAGAATCTGTTCATCTGCTGGGTCAAGGCCCGGGATACATCCGGGCTATCGCTTGAATTAAAACATATTCTGCCTGATTTTTTATATCCCGGTACCCTTTTAGACGTTGTCTGCTGCAAAGGCGCCTTAACGTGTAATCTCGGCCTGTGCAATTCTCCCGGATTGGCAGAAAAAATAGAAGAGACAATCAAGAGAGACCTTGTCGGCACGAGAGTTTTTAAAGAGCTGGAAGTAAAATTAAACGGCTGTCCCAACTCCTGCGGCCAGCACCCCCTGGGAAAAATATCTCTCCATGGGCTGGTAAAGAGGGTAGATAACAAGCCTGTGCCCTTCTACAAGCTGCTTTTGGGCGGCAAAAAGGACGCGGAGAGCTCACTTTTGGCCGAAGCGGCCGGGATAATGCCCGCCAGGAATGTCCCGGGATTCTTAAAAGATTTTTTTCTTCAATTGGAAAATCTACTCCGGGAAAAGAGTCTTTACGATCTCCTGGCTGAAAGAGGCAGGGATATTGCCGGGGAAGTACTAAAAAAATATTCTTACGTTCCCCCCTGTTCGGAAGATGAGAGTTTTTATATCGACTGGGGAAAGAAGGAAAGATTTTCCCTCGCCGGATTGGGCCAGGGTGAATGCGGTGCGGGTATCCTGGATATGATAGATTCGGACCTGGCGGAAGCGAAAATCAATTTAGAAGAAGCGGAAAGATCAGATTATTCCGCCTCACTTATCAAGAAAGCCCTGTTCTTGTCCGCCCGTTCCCTGCTCATAGTAAAGGGCTGTGACCCCGGCAGCGAGGAAGAAGCGTTTCAGGCGTTCAAGGAGAAATTTATAGAGACGGGAATCGTGGGCAGCAAGTTTGCCGATATTGCCGGGGTATTCACCGGTCTCAGCATGGACTTGAGCTTCCGGGAAAGAGAAAAAAGCTTTCTGTATGTAAAAGAATTTCTCGCTTCCATCAATCTTCTTTACAAGAGTATGGATTCTTCTTTTAATTTCCCCACCGTGGAGCAATCTCCAGCCCCTGATAAAGAAGATGCCAACGAAAAAGATTCCGGCAGCATTCTCGATTTAAAGGGCACACCCTGTCCTTTGAATTACGCCAGGGCAAAATTGGTTATAGAAAAACTGGCCCCCGGGGATATTCTGGAGATGTTTCTTGATGAAGGAGAGCCGATTTATAATGTACCCAGAAACCTGAAGGACGATGGGCATCAGATTCTAAATATTGAGAAAAAGGAGAATTTTTACAGGGTTCTCGTCAAGAAGAAATAGAATTGCTCCATACTCCTACCCAAAAAGTGCTTCGGTTTTCACTTGCCAAAAACACATGTTTCTGCTAAAAGGAGAACTGACCGGTTAGTTTTATTCCTGGGAAACTTGAGGAAATTGATGACCTCCAATTTGTTTTATATGAGCCTGGCCCTGTCCGTCTTCTACTTATTGATTGCCATCTTCTTTTTTGTCTTCTTCTTCACCGGGCGGAAATACATTTTTACCCTGACCAGGGTCTTAATCTTTTTGAATCTGTCTCTTCATATCGTTTTCCTGGTTTTAGAGGGAATTAGAGACGGTCGCATCCCAGTGACAAGCGTATTTGAAGCGATGTCGGTCACCGCCTTGCTTTTAACCCTGCTCTACCTGATAATTCCTTCCGGCTTAAAGGCGGAATCAATCGGCGTTTTTATCTTTCCGCTCATTTTTACCTTTCAAGCCCTGTCCGCGGTCGGATCAAGAGTCGTTTATTTAGATAAAGACCTCTTCAAAACCCCTATCTTCAGCTTCCATACGATCACCACAATTATCGGATACGCCGCTTTTGTATATTCAATGATTCTCGGCATCATGTATCTCCATTTATTTCATGAGCTTAAGATAAAAAAGCTGCGCTGGATGTATGACCGGCTCCCACCCCTGGAGCTGCTGGAAAAAATGAACAATGTCAGCATGAATACCGGCTTCATATTTTTAACCCTCGGGATTTTAAGCGGCATGGTTCTGGCCCGCAGCGCCTGGGGTACGATACCTTTTCTTGACCCTAAAATATTCCTTTCCGTAATATTATGGCTTACCTACCTCTTTGGAATTCTGATGAGGCGTTTTTTCAAGTGGATCGGCAAGAAATTGAGCTATGTCTCAGTATTCGGTTTTGTAATCATGGTTTTCACCTTCTTCTTTGTGAAAATGGTTTTTTCAACAATGCATAATTTTTGAGCCATGAGTCTTTATCCGATTTTCCTGAAGCTTAATTATATCCCCTGCCTGGTTGTGGGCGGCGGAAAAGTCGCCGCTAGAAAGGTCAAAGCCCTCCTGGCCGCCGGCGCTGAAATCACCGTTCTGGCCCCGGAACTGAGCCGGGAACTGGAAAAAATGGCCGGTGAAGGCGTGATCATCCACCTGAAAAGGGATTACCAAAGCGAAGACCTGAAAGGTTTTGTCCTGGTGATCGCCTCCACGGATGCAGGGGAGGTAAATCAAAGAATATATAACGATGCAGTACAGAATAATGTATTGATAAATTCGGTGGACGATCCTGAGAGGTCTAATTTTTACGTTCCTTCCCTTTTGAAAAGAGGGAAGCTACTGCTCGCTATATCTACTTCCGGCACAGTCCCCTATTTCGCCCGGGAGCTCAGGAAATTTCTGGAAAGCAAGTTTTATCCCGGCATCGAGAAAGACCTGGCCGCATTACAGAAGCTGCGGTCTGAAATAATTGAGGGGGCAAAAGGTAACGGGAAATTAAAGGAAGAGAAATTCGAACAGGTATTAAAGCCGAAGATTGAGGAAATCTTTCAGAAAATGGATGGAAAATGATAGGCGTAGTCGGCATAAACCATAAATCCGCCCCTGTCCGGCTCAGAGAACGATTCGTGTTCAGCGAAAATGAAATAGAAGACTTCAGCAAGCTGGTAAGGAAGGAGGAGCCATTCGCCGAAATCGTAGTCTTATCGACCTGCAACCGGACGGAAATCTATTTTAACCTGCCTGACAGTTTTAAAAAAGGAGATTGCGGCTACATGCTCGGCAAGCTCGCTCGATTCAAAGAACTGGATTTAAAGGAAGACCTTCATAAACACTTCTATACTCATAAAGAGGACCGGGCGGTCAGCCATCTATTTACCGTGGCAGCCGGCCTGAATTCCATGGTGCTGGGAGAAAACCAGATACTGGGCCAGGTGAAAGACGCCTATCGAATCAGCTCCTCCAGGAAATTCACCGGACCTGTCTTGAACCGCCTTTTCCATAAAGCCTTCGAGGTCGGGAAGAGAGTCAGAACGGAAACCGCCATCAATGAAGGAGCCTCATCGATCAGTTATGCCGCCGTCGAGTTGTCCTCTAAAATATTCAATAACCTGAGCGCCCACCCGGTCCTCCTGATCGGTGCCGGCGAGACCGGCGAGCTGGCGCTTCAGAGCCTGGTGCAAAGGGGATGCCGTCATCTTCATATTGCCAACAGAACCTTCAGCAGGGCCCAACAACTGGCGAAAAAATATGAGGCCGAGCCCGTTCGTTTGGAAGATTTCGGGGAATATTTCTTGCACTGCGACATTATTGTTACCTCTACGACCTCGCCCACCCCTTTGATCCGGTCTTCCTTTATGCAAAAAGCCATGCAGGACCGGCAGAACAGGACGATCTTCCTCATAGACCTTTCCGTCCCCCGGGATATAGCAGAAGAGGTTAAGGAAATAGAGAATGTGTTTGTATACGATATAGACGATATGGAAGCGGTGGTCGCCCATAATTATGAGAAACGCAAGGGTGAGATTGAAAAGGCCAATGAAATCATCGCAAAGCACAAGAAAGAATTCCTTTCCTGGCTCAGCACTCTCAGCCTGGCTCCCACCATAGAGCTGTTAAAGAATAAATTCGAAACCATGTCCCAAAAGGAATTGGAGAGCCTGAAAAATAAAATGTCCGAAGATGCCTATGAGAGAGTCTTTGAATTTGCCGCTTTCCTGCAGGGGAAATACCTGGGTCTGGTCATCAAAAACTTGAAAACACTCTCCGACAACGGCAAACGGCTCGAATATATCGACCTGGTTAATAATCTTTTTGAGCTTAAGAGAGAAGCGAAGAAGTGACCGGACTGATTCGAATAGGGACCAGGGGGAGCAAGCTCGCCCTGGTTCAGGCAGAGAGAGTAAAAAACGTTTTAAGAGAAAGATTCACGGGTCTGAAAATTGAAACGGTGGTCATCAAGACCAAAGGGGACAAGATCCTGGACTCCCCTCTGGCCAAAATCGGGGAGAAGGGGCTTTTCATCAAAGAGATCGAAGATGCTTTACTAAGGAAAGAAATCGACCTGGCCGTGCACAGCCTGAAGGACCTGCCCGCGGACCTTCCCGGCGGCTTGATTCTGGGAGCGGTCTTAAAGAGAGACGAAGTCAGGGACGCCCTGATCAGCAAAAACGGAAAAAGATTAATTGAGCTGAGAGAAGAAGACACTATCGCCACCTCGAGCCTCAGGAGGAAGGCTCAAATCTTGAATTACAACTGCAATCTGGCCCTGGTTGATATCCGGGGCAATATCGACACCCGGCTCAATAAAATGCAGGAGGGGCACTGCACCGCCCTGGTCCTGGCCGCCTGCGGCCTGGAAAGGGCCGGCCTTCGTGAAAAAATCACCGAATATCTGGATCCCGAGATAATGCTGCCGGCCGCCGGCCAGGGGATCATCGGAATCGAGATCAGAAAGGATGACGAGCTTTCAGAAATAGTGAATCGGATCAATCATGGGACGACTTACCGGTCGGCAATCGCGGAGAGGGCCTTTTTAAGAAAGCTTGAAGGAGGCTGCCAGGTTCCCAGCGGATGTCTGACCGCGGTCCGGGATCGGTCCTGTGCCATAACGGGATTGATCGCCGATCTTGAGGGCAAGACGGTAATCAGAAAGAAAATTACCGGTCCCCTGGAAGATTTTACCATGTTGGCCGAAAAGCTGGCTGAAGCAATTTTAAGGGAAGGAGGGGCAACGATCCTTGCAGCCATCAGAGACGGAAATAAGTAATGATAAAGGCAGACGGGATGAAGAGTAGAGCATCCTCACCCGGAAGGGTTTATCTGATCGGGGCAGGTCCCGGTGATGAAGGCTTGATAACCGTGAAAGGCCTCGAAGCCTTAAAAAAAGCGGAGGTCATTGTCTACGATTACCATGCCAATAGAGATTTGCTCAAAAATTGTTCGGAAGGGAGCGAGGAGATATATGTCGGGAAGACGGCCGGAAAACATGCTTTTTCGCAAAAGGAGATAAATCGATTGCTCGTCTCTAAAGCAAAAGAGGGGAAAAACGTGGCCCGGCTGAAGGGAGGCGATCCTTTCATTTTCGGCCGGGGCGGGGAGGAAGCATTGGAGCTGGCTGAAAACAGCATTCCCTTCGAGATTATTCCGGGCATCACCGCGGCAGTAGCCGCGGCGGCCTATGCCGGGATACCCATAACTCAGCGGGGGCTCACCTCCTCGGTCGCCCTGATTACCGGCCACGAGGACCCGAGCAAGCAGGAGAGCGATCTGGATTGGGAAAAGATATCCACCGGTGTCGGCACCCTGGTCTTCTATATGGGGGTCAAAAACCTTTCCTATATCGTCTCCCGGCTTATAGCTTGCGGCCGGCCGGAAAACACGCCGGCAGCCCTTATCAGGTGGGCAACATTAAGCTGCCAGGAAACCCTGACCGGTAGACTCAACGATATTGTTTCCCGGGCGAAAGAGAAAGACTTCCGGCCTCCGGCAATCTTTGTGGTCGGCGAAGTAGTAGGCTTGAGAGACAAGCTAAGCTGGTTTGAAAAAAAACCGCTCTACGGCCGAAGAATCGTGGTTACCAGGAGCAGAGACCGGATATCGGACTTATCTACCCGACTGCGGGAACTGGGCGCACAGGTTATCGAGTTTCCCACCATTGAGATTAAGCCGGTCTCCGACTTCAGGCTTCTCGATCAAGCGATCGGGGAAATAGAGTCCTACTCCTGGCTCGTATTTACCTCTGCCAACGGCGTTGAGATCTTTTTTGCCAGGTTACTGGCCGCGGGCCATGATTCCAGAATCTTAAAGGGAGTCCGGATAGCGGTCATTGGCAGGGAAACGGGACACTGTCTCGGCCGGTTCGGAATAAAGCCCGACCTGCTGCCTGAGCGTTTTACTTCCGAGGGAGCCCTGGAAGCATTCCGGTCCATCAAGAGCAATTACCGGGAAGAGAAAATTCTATTTCCTGGCTCGGAAATAGCCGGGGACGTCCTCCCCCTCGGATTGGAGGAGATGGGCGCCAGGGTGGAAAGAATCCCGGTCTACCGTAATCTAGTTCCTGAATATTCAGGAATTTTCATTGACTCCATATTCTCCGGGAATCCGGACCTGGTCACTTTTACCAGCTCCTCAACGGCAGCCAACCTGGCGGAGATACTGAAAAAATATCGAAAAGAACAGTATCTCGAAAAGATACGGGGAGCATCCATCGGCCCGGTTACATCCCGGACGGCAAAGAAGCTCGGAATCACCGTTTCCGTTGAGGCGGATCCGCATACTATTTCCGATTTAGCGGCGGCAATATCGGCATACTTTAGGCATTAGGGAAGAAAGAGGAAGAAACATGATCGGCATATCCAAGCTTTACTGCGGCACGGTTGAGCCTTCAGACCCACTGCGGTACGGAAGAAGCTCTAAGAAGCTCCCCTCCCATCTGCTTCAGTTTTCCGGCGATAAGAAGCCGGTGGTAGTCTGGAACGTGGGGCAGCGCTGCAACCTGAGGTGCGTTCACTGCTACTCTCAATCCAGGGACAGGAAATATGACGGTGAATTGACCGGCCGGGAGGGGAAGGCATTGATTGAGGACCTGGCGGAGTTCGGCTCTCCGGTTATCCTTTTTTCAGGCGGGGAGCCCTTGATACGCCCCGACATCCTGGAGATGATCGAGTATGCCAGGCGACTGGGATTGAGAGCGGTGCTTTCCACCAACGGCACCTTGATTACCAAAGAATTAGCGGCTCGGTTGAAGGCCCTGGATCTGTCCTACGTGGGTATCAGCCTCGACGGTAGGAGGGAAACCCACGACCGGTTCAGGGGATTTAAAGGTGCTTTTGACCTGGCCCTCGCTGGACTTAGGAACAGCCGGGAAGCGGGCATAAAGGTGGGCTTAAGATTCACCATAAGTCGAAATAATTTCCGGGAGATTCCCGATATCTTCAATCTTTTAATAGAAGAAAATATCCCCCGGGTATGCTTCTACCACCTGGTATATACGGGGAGAGGAAGTAAGCTGAAAGAAGAAGATTTAAGCAGGGATGAAACCAGGCAGACGGTGGATCTGATCATCGAACTTACCAGGAAGCTCTTCGATGAGGGGCACCGCAAGGAGGTCCTCACCGTCGACAATCATGCCGACGGAGTTTATCTCTACCTCCGGCTTACGAAGGAGAACCCGGAAAAAGCCGAAAATGTGCTCAAGTTGCTGCAAATGAACGGGGGCAATAGCTCCGGTCATGGTATCGGCTGCGTGAGCTGGGATGGGGACATCCACGCCGACCAGTTCTGGAGGCATTATTCCTTCGGGAATGTGAGAGAGAGGCCTTTCAGCCAAATCTGGACGGACCTTTCCGATCCCCTGATGGCCAAACTGAAAAACAAGAAGCTTCATGTCAAAGGAAGGTGCGCCCGGTGCCGGTACCTCGATCTCTGCGGGGGCAATTTCAGGGTACGGGCGGAAGCCGTTACCGGAGACCTCTGGGAAGCGGACCCGGCCTGTTATCTTAGCGATGAAGAAATCGGTCTGATTTGATGGGGGAGGAATCATGAGTTTTCCGGTTACCAGAATGAGAAGGTTAAGAAAAAATGAAAACCTGCGCCGGCTCGTCAGGGAAACGAGCCTCTCGGTGAACGACCTGATCTATCCGCTCTTCGTCTGCCCGGGTGAAAACGTTAAGAGAGAAATAGGGTCCATGCCGGGTAATTTTCACCTCTCCATCGATCGCCTGGTCAGGGAGGGCCGGGAAGTCCGCGACCTGGGCATTCCCGGGGTTATTCTTTTCGGAATCCCCACCAAAAAAGATGAATCAGGCTCCGAGGCCTGTTCCGACGAAGGGATCGTGCAGAGAGCAGTGAGGGCGTTGAAAAAAGAAGTAAAGGATCTGCTCGTTATTACGGATATCTGTTTCTGCGAATATACGAGCCACGGCCACTGCGGCGTCGTCAAGGACGGTTATGTGGACAATGATGAGACTCTCAAACTGCTGGCGGAGCAGGCCCTCTCCCACGCCCGGGCCGGCGCGGATATAGTGGCTCCATCGGATATGATGGATGGCCGGGTGGGAATAATCCGGGGGGCTTTAGACCGGAATGGTTTCCGGGACCTGCCCATCATGGCCTATTCGGCCAAATATTCCTCCGCGTTCTACGGGCCCTTCCGGGAGGCGGCAGACTCATGCCCCCAGTTCGGCGACCGGAAGAGCTACCAGATGGATTTTGCCAATGCCGAAGAAGCCCTGCGAGAGGTCGAGCTCGATATAGAAGAGGGGGCGGATATTGTCATGGTCAAGCCGGCCCTGTCCTACCTGGACATCATTTACCGGGTAAAGGCCAAATTCGGCCTCCCGGTGGCGGCTTATAATGTCAGCGGTGAGTTCGCCTGCCTGAAAGCAGCCGGCGCCAGGGGGTGGATCGACGAGCAGCGGGCAATGATGGAAGTCCTTTACTCGATCAAGAGGGCCGGCGCAGATATCATCCTGACTTATTTTGCCAGGGATGCGGCCCGTCTGTTAAAGGAAAGTTGAGGAGCGGCATGCATCCGGGCGGAGAAACAAAAAGAGACTTTAAGCCCAGGCTGATCGCCTGGGAAGTTACCAAAAGATGCCCGCTAAATTGTAAGCACTGCCGGGCGGAATCGGCGGATAAAGAATATACGGGGGAGCTAAGCACCGCCGAATGTTTCAAGGTGCTGGAAAACATCGCCTCTTTTTCCAGCCCGATCATGATCCTGACCGGCGGGGAGCCGATGGCGCGGGAAGATATCTTCGAAATTGCCCGCTGCGGCACCGGCCTTGGCTTGAGAATGGTCATGGCTCCCTGCGGAATGCTCATGAACAGGGAAAACACCCTCCGGATGATGGAATCGGGCATAAAGAGGATCAGCCTCTCCATCGACGGCGCCGACCGGGAGACCCATGATTCCTTCAGGCAGGTCGACGGCGCCTTTGCTTCGGTCATCAAAGCGGCCGGAATCGCCAGGGAAGTCGGATTGGAGTTCCAGGTAAACACCACGGTCACCAGGCTCAATTACAAGCAGTTGGACGGAATCCTCAAGCTGGCCCTGGACCTCGGAGCCGTAAGCTATCACCCCTTCCTGCTGGTGCCTACCGGCAGGGGGAAAGACCTCCTCCCGCTCGAGATCGACCCGGAAGAGTATGAAACTGTTTTGACCTGGATCTATGAAAAAAGCAGGGAAATCCCCATCCAGCTAAAACCGACCTGCGCGCCCCATTACTACCGGATCCTGCGGCAGAAAGAAAAGGAGGCAGGAAGAAAGGTGACCGTGGAAAGCCACGGCCTGAACGCCATGACCAAGGGTTGTCTCGGGGGGCAGTCTTTTGCCTTCATCTCCAACACGGGCAGGGTCCAGATCTGCGGGTTTCTGGAAGTGGAAGCCGGGGACATCAGGCGTGAAGGATACGATTTTAAGAAGATCTGGGATAACTCAAAACTGTTCGCAGACATGAGAGATATTGACCGTTACCAGGGAAGATGCGGCTTCTGCGAGTACCGCCAGGTCTGCGGCGGCTGCCGGGCAAGAGCATTTGCTATTAATGGAAATTACCTGGCCGAGGAGCCGTACTGCCTTTACCAGCCCCGGAGGCGAGGGAAAGTAAGAGCATGATCGAATTAAGCGAAAGCGACCGGAGGCTGCTGGAGGAAGTGCAGCAGGATTTCCCCCTTCATTCAAGGCCTTATGAGATTATCGGGAAAAGGTGCGGCCTCTCTGAAAGCAAGACGATTCAGAAGATAGAAGAGCACATTGCCGGCGGGATTATCAGGGAAATATCGGTCATCCTGAATGCCGGCAAGCTCGGCTATAAGAGCACCCTGGTGGCGGTGCGAACGAAAAAAGAAAATGTCGAGGCGGTGGCCGGGAGAATAAGCAGCCACGGGAGAGTCAGCCACAACTACCTCAGGAATCACGCCTATAACCTCTGGTTTACCCTGGCCGTTCATCGAAAGCTCGATTTCAAGGCAGAGATTGAAAAACTGCTCGAAAGAGAGGAGATCATCAACTACCTCATTCTTCCCGCGGTGCGCACCTTTAAACTGAGAGTCAATCTGAGGTTCTCGAAAGCAGGCGGAAAGCATTATCCGAAGGCGGTGCAGGGCTCCGGAGAAGATGTGAAATTAAGTGATCAGGAATTACAACTGCTGGATATACTCCAGGAGAGCTTCGCTTTCCTGCCCGATCCCTGGGGAAATATCGCCGCTTCACTGGATATTTCTGAAGATGAGCTTTTCGCCTCGATCAATCACCTGAAGAAAACCGGCGTCATCCGGAGAATCGCCGCGGTCCTGCGGCATAGAAAAGCCGGGTTTAAGGCAAACGGAATGGCCTGCTTTAAAATACCTGAAGCAGGGGTGATCGAGGCGGGCCGGAAAGCGGCGGAGTTTGCCGAGGTATCCCACTGCTACCAGAGATTGACCTGTCCCGATTGGGAGTATCCCCTTTTTGCCATGGTACATGCCAGGTCCAGGCCAGAGTGCGAATCCATAATCACGGAAATATCGAAACGAATCGGCTGTGAAGATTATATAACCCTGTACAGCATTAAAGAGTTTAAAAAGATAAGAATAAAATATTTCTAAGGAGTGAGCATGAACGAAAGATCCGCCCGCCTCTTTGAGAAAGCAAATAAATATATCCCCGGGGGAGTCAACAGTCCGGTCAGGGCCTTCAAGTCCGTGAATATGAATCCGCTTTATATTAAAAGCGGTAAGGGATCGAAAATCTATGATGTGGATGGAAATGAATATATCGACTATGTCTGCTCCTGGGGCCCCCTGATCCTGGGGCACTGCGATGAGAGGATTACCAGGAAAATAGCCGAGTATGCCGGCTGCGGTACCAGCTTCGGCGCCAATACGGAAATCGAGGTCGAATTCGCCGCCCTGATCTCGGAGATCTATCCTTCCATCGATATGGTCAGGATGGTCAATTCCGGAACGGAAGCGACCATGAGTGCCGTCCGCCTGGCCAGGGGCTACAGCGGGAGAAGCAAGATCATGAAATTCGAAGGCTGCTACCACGGGCACGGGGACAGCTTTCTGATAAAGGCAGGATCGGGCCTCTTAACCCTGGGCATTCCGGGCAGCCCCGGCATCACCGAAAATACGGCCAGAGACACCTTGATCGCGGAGTTTAATAATATCGAATCCATTAAACGCCTTATCCGGTCCAATAAAGACCAGGTGGCCGCCGTAATAATCGAGCCGATCATGGGAAACGCCGGGGTCATACCGCCTGAAAAGAATTTCTTAAAAGATTTAAGAGAAGTCACTGAAAATGAAAAAGTATTGCTGATCTTCGATGAAGTAATAACCGGTTTCAGAGTGGCCCTCGGCGGAGCCCAGGAGTTATACGATATCAGGCCTGATTTAACCTGCCTGGGCAAGATCATCGGAGGAGGTCTGCCGGTGGGCGCTTTCGGGGGGAAGCGTAATATCATGGAACACCTGGCCCCGCTCGGCCCCGTCTACCAGGCCGGGACCCTGGCGGGCAACCCGATAGCCATGGCCTTAGGTCATGAGACAGTCTCCATTTTGAAGAACGAGAACGTCTACCCGGACCTGGAAGAAAAATCAAGGCTCCTCGAACAGGGCATCCGGGAGAACCTGGAAAAAACAGGATTTGATTTTCAGCTCAACCGGGTCGGTTCGATGCTGAGCCTGTTTTTTACCGGTCGATCAGTGAATGATTTCGATTCCGCTTTAAGCTCGAATGCCGAAGCTTTTAGCTCCTATTTCGCCGAGATGCTTAAGAACGGCATCTACCTGGCCCCCTCGCCTTTCGAGGCCTCTTTCCTGTCCACCGCCCATGCCCTTTCGGATATCGAAAAGACTATAGAGGCGAACTACAACAGCCTGAAAAAGCTGAGCGCAGGGTAAAGATCTAATTCTTGCGATGGCGATCTCGTTCCTAAACCAGCAAAAATCTTACAATTTGGTGGTAGCTATTTCAAAAACAAAGGCAGGCTCTATTTCTTCATTTCGAAACTTGACCATGGTCGTCCATCGCAGCACTACCCCCCCTACCCCCTACCCTAGCGGGCATCTACGACCTTCGGCCTTTATATAATCACCGCAAGCAAGAAAGTTTTTGACTACTGAAATTATGCGGTCAAGGCGATATATGCCATAGTTTTTCTCGTAATTCTCTTCGTAATGACCGACAAAATCCTGGAAGTGATTCTCGAAAATAGTGTGTAGAACATTTCTTCCTCGTGGGATGTATTCATTTTGAGTAGTGGAGATTGTAGGTGATGTAGAAGTGGCCACATATAATAAAACGGGGAAAAAACAAAATTGCTTTTCTAAAAAACTTAAGCGGAAAGCTTTTCGTAATGATG
>CAZERV010000051.1:0-1487 GCA_964514815.1 uncultured Spirochaetaceae bacterium
GACTTTATTATATTTTTTGCGCGTTCAGCGCAAAATATTCAAAGGAATAGCATAGGTATTGAACTGGGAATTACTCACAAGACAGTAAAATCCTGGATATCAATTCTTGAAGCGAGTTTTATTATCTTTCTTTTATACCCTCACTATAGAAATTTCAACAAGCGGCTGGTCAAACAGCCAAAACTTTTATTCTATGATACCGGTTTAGTCTGTTCTCTTCTGGGTATAGATTCGGCAAAACAGGTAGCAACACACTATCTGAGAGGGAGTATCTTCGAAAACTTTATTCTTTCTGAGTACTTGAAGAACAGGCTGAATAAAAGTAAACGCTCAAATATCTATTTCTGGAGGGACAGGACAGGGAATGAAATTGATATGCTCATTGAAAACGGCTCTGCTCTGAGTGCAGTTGAAATTAAATCAGGTGCAACAATAAATGATGAATTTTTTGACGGCCTGAGAAAATACCGTAAGATATCCGGTACCGGTATAGAATTTTTTTTTCTCGTTTATGGCGGAGATAGAAACATTAAAAGGAAAGATGCGCAAGTTCTCGGTTGGAACAGCATTTATCAGCTTCCGGGTCTGTAATCTCTCCCTGCCTATTGAGAAAATCTTTCCCTGGCAAAGTCTTCCAGAATCTCGCTGAATCCGGGTACGGTACAGGCATATTGCAGCAGGGACTTGAAAAACCCTTCCGGCTCGCCCGTATCCAGGCGCACTCCCTCGATCCGTTTGAAAACGACCTTGCCCGCTTTGGCCAGGGCTCGTAGTGAACCGGTGTGAAAGTATTCCCCGTGCCGATGTTTTTCCCAGCCGGCGGCAAGCAAAGGAAAAAACTCGAGCGTGTATAAAAATCGCCCGATCGAGGCCTCCCGGCTCGGCTCTGTGCCCTTCGGGGCCTTTTCCACGATATCCGTGGCATGAAGACCGTCTTCCGCGATGGCGATGGTCCCGTAGCGCTCTATGTCCGGGGGATCATTGATCGTGGCCAGCACGCTGCAGCCGGTTTTCTCATAGGTCTCGATAAGCTGCCTGGTCAAAGGCTTCTCCCCAAGATGAATATCGTCCGGGTAGGCGACCACGAAGGGTTCATCACCCACGAAGGGCCTGGCCAGAAGCAGGGCATGGCCCGTGCCCAGCATCTCCTTCTGGCGGACAAAGAATATATGGGCTTCGGGAGGCGGGATCTTATCGAGCTTGCTGTGCGCCCCCTGCATCTTGAAGGTATATTCAAGCTCGACCTCCCGGTCCAGGTAATCTTCCAGGACCTTCTTCCGCCTGGAGGTGATGACCAGGATCTCCTTGACTCCGGAATCCAGGAACTCATCGATAATAAAATCGATGGACGGCTTATTGATGAGGGGGAGCATCTCCTTGGGGACTGTCTTGGTAACCGGCAGAAAACGGCTTCCGTAGCCTGCGGCAAGAATCACACCTTTCACGCCATACTCCTGTTCATGAATTAATCCTGGGGTCATTATAGC